>JABXIA010000386.1 GCA_013373325.1 Paracoccaceae bacterium | reverse complement strand
CGGTCACGTTCATCACGATGGTCTTGCCCGACGGCACCACGACGGCGGTGTCTGTGGCCAGCAGGTACTCGTCCTCGGCATAGCCGTTTGCCGCCAGCTGGTCCTTGGGCAGCATGAAGCTTTCAAAGCCGAACTCGTGGTCGGAATACTCATAACCCCAGTACCACTGGTAGCCGGTCACCTTGATGTTGATGTCGCCCTCGGGGATTTCCTGCTGGGCAAACAGCTGCGGCAGCGAGAAGGAGCCGATGAACACCAGCACCAGGATCGGGATCACGGTCCAGGCAATCTCGATCGGGGTGTAGTGGCTGAAGTTTGCCGGCGCCGGGTTGGCCCGCTTGTTGAAGCGCAGGATAGCCCACAGCAGCAGGCCGGCCACGAACACGCAGATTACGGTGATGATCACCAGGATCATCCAGTCCAGCTTGTGGATCCCTTCCATCAGCGACGTCGCCGCCGGCTGGAAGTTCAGGCCGCCGTCCACCGGCTTACCAATGGTTTTCAGGCCTTCTTGCGCCATTGCTGGAAGGCTCGAAAGGCCGGCGAAAAGGCCCGAAAGCATCAAAGCGTTTTTCATGTTCTGTCCTGATCGGTTGATCGTATTGTTCCTGCGGCAGCACGAAATGCACGGGAATCAATGATTCCGCAAAACGCACCTGCCCCGTTGTCTTTGATGCAGCTTAAAACCATATTCGGACGTGCAGATAAAGAGGCAGCCAAGCGTCAAACCGTCGCTTTCTTGATTTAGATCAAAAAATCTGAGGACCGTGCCATGGAAAACCCATCCTTCCGACCCTTCGAAACCGCGCTTCCGGAGGATGAGGCCCTGGCCACCCTGCGTGATGCGCTGAACGGCGCCGAAGACGGCGAGATCTTTGCCGAACGCCGCAAGTCGGAGGCGCTCTCCTTTGATGACGGGCGCCTGCGCAGTGCCAGCTATGATGCCTCCGAAGGCTTCGGCCTGCGGGCGGTGAACGGCGATGTGGCGGGTTATGCCCATTCCACCGATGTCTCCATCGCCTCGCTGCGGCGGGCGGCGGAGACCGCGAAACTGGCGGTTGGCGCGGGCGGCGGCACCTACTCGGACGCGCCGCAGGCCACCAACAAGAAGCTTTATACCGACGCCGATCCGATCAGCGCCATGCCGTTCCCGGTCAAGGTGGAGACGCTGCGCGAGATCGACGGCTATGCCCGCAATCTCGACAAACGCGTGGTGCAGGTGTCTGCCTCGCTGGCTGCCTCCCTGCAGGAGGTTGAAATCCTGCGCGCCGACGGGGTGCGGGTGCGCGACACCCGCCCGATGGCCCGCCTGAATGTCTCCGTGATCGTCGAAAAGGACGGCCGCCGCGAGAGCGGCTCGGCCGGCGGCGGCGGGCGGCTGGGCCTTGACGGGCTGGTCGATCCCGCCCACTGGCAGGCCCAGGTGCAGGAGGCGCTGCGCATCGCGCTTGTTAACCTTGATGCGGTCCCGGCCCCCGCCGGCGAGATGGATGTGGTGCTTGGCCCCGGCTGGCCCGGCATCCTGCTGCACGAGGCGATCGGCCACGGGCTGGAGGGTGATTTCAACCGCAAGGGGTCCTCGGCCTTTGCCGGGCTGATGGGCCAGCAGATCGCTGCCAAGGGTGTGACAGTACTGGATGACGGCACCATCCCGGACCGGCGCGGCTCCATCACCGTGGATGACGAGGGCACCCCCAGCCAGAAGACCACGCTGATCGAGGACGGCGTGCTGGTCGGCTTCATGCAGGACCGCCAGAACGCCCGGCTGATGGGGGTCGCCCCCACCGGCAACGGGCGGCGGCAAAGCTATGCCCATGCGCCGATGCCGCGGATGACCAACACCTACATGCTGGGCGGCGAGACCGATCCCGGCGATCTGGTGGCGGGCATCAAGGATGGCATCTGGGCGGTGGGCTTTGGCGGCGGCCAGGTCGATATCACCAACGGCAAGTTCGTGTTTTCCTGCACCGAAGCCTACCGCGTGAAGGACGGCAAGGTCGGTGAACCGGTTAAGGGCGCCACCCTGATCGGCGACGGCGCCACCGCGCTCAAACAGATTCGCGGCCTCGGCAACGACATGGCGCTGGACCCCGGCATGGGCAACTGCGGCAAGGCCGGGCAATGGGTGCCGGTCGGCGTCGGCCAGCCGTCGGTGCTGATGGGCGGGCTGACAGTCGGCGGGTCTGCTGCGTAAATTCCCGGCGAAACCATATACTTGCCGCAAAATCCGGGGCCCTGCTGCACGGCCGGCCGGGCCCGGACGCGGCAAACGCCATCGCACAACCTTTGCTTGAATGTGAATTTCTTCTTCAGTTATCGCAACTTAGCAAAAATTTTCAGGGCATTACCAAAAAATTGCCGGGTGTTCACCACCTGTTAACCCCCACAAGGTTAATTCTTGTCCTGCAAACAGGCGGAGCTGCGGATGACCGAAGAAACACTTTCTTCCACTCACCCCCCACTCCCACCCACCACGGAAGATAACCGGTATTCATGGCTTCGCCTTTTGCGCTCCAAACGGGTCGGCCCGGTGACCTTTCACCGGCTGCTCGCAGAATACGGTTCGGCGCAGAATGCGCTGGACGCGCTGCCCGAAGTGGCGCGCTCCGCAGGCATCAAAGGGTATGAAACATGCCCTGCCAAGGCGGTGGACAAAGAACTCAAGACCGCAAAAGCCGCCAAAGCGCGGCTTTTGTGTTTTTCCGACCCCGAATATCCCGCCCTGCTCAAAGGCCTGAAGGATGCGCCGCCCTTGCTGTGGGCGATCGGCGACCTGTCGGTGCTGAACCGTCCGATGATCTCCATGGTGGGGGCGCGCAATGCCTCTTCCCTGGGTGTGCGGATGGCCCGGTCAATGGCCCAGTCCCTGGGCGAGGCCGGATATATCGTGGTGTCCGGCATGGCCCGCGGCATCGATACCGCGGCCCATCAGGCGGCCCTGAAAACCGGCACCATCGCGGTGCTGGCAGGCGGCGCTGACGTGATCTATCCGGCGGAAAACGCTGATCTGGCCGCCCGGATAAGCGAAACCGGGCTGCGGTTGTCGGAACAGCCCATGGGCCTTGCGCCGCAGGCCCGCGACTTCCCCAAGCGCAACCGGATCATCGCGGCCCTGTCGCGCGCGCTGGTGGTGGTGGAGGCAGCCGCCAAATCCGGCAGCCTGATCACCGCGCGGGATGCGCTGGATTATGGCCGCGAGGTGCTGGCGGTGCCCGGCCACCCGTTTGATGCGCGCAGTTCCGGCTGCAACCGGCTGATCCGGGACGGCGCCACGCTGGTGCGTGACGCGCAGGATGTTCTGGAAGCCCTGCCGCCGCAGGAAATAGCCGCCGCGCAGGCCGCCGCGCCGCAGGACCTGCAGCAGGCGCTGGCCGCCCTGCCGCCGCCACCGCCGCAGCAGCGCAGCCTGGCTGAGACCCACGCCCTGCACCAGCAGATCCTCGGCAGCCTCGGCCCCTCGCCGACGTCCGAAACGCAGCTGATCCGCGACCTGTCCCTGCCGCCGCAGGACCTCGGGCCGGCCCTGACCGACCTGGAGCTGGAGGGCGCGATCTGCCGCGATCCCGGCGGGCTGCTGTCCCGGGCCTACCCCGAGGACAAGGATTGACCCCTCCTGCCGGCGCCGCGGACACCGGTATTTCCCCCGCTGCAACCCGCCGCAACTGGACCGCAAAGGCAGCACTTGCGCCGCGTCCATTGAGCCCGGATTGACATTCTCCCCTTGCGCCCCACATCCTGCCCCGCCATAGAACCCGGCAAACCGGTCCGAAGAGGTATCAGAATTTATGCCAGTAGTAGTTGTCGAATCCCCGGCCAAAGCAAAAACAATCAATAAATATCTTGGCCCCGACTATACGGTTCTGGCGTCTTACGGGCATGTGCGCGACCTGCCGGCCAAGGACGGTTCGGTCGACACCGACAATGACTTCGGCATGACCTGGGAGGTCGCCAACGATTCCCGCAAGCACGTAAAGGCCATCGCCGACGCGCTGAAAGACGACAATGCGCTGATTCTCGCCACCGACCCCGACCGCGAGGGAGAGGCGATCAGCTGGCACCTGCAGGAGGCGCTGACCAAGCGGCGCTCTATCAAGAAGGACACCGCCGTCAGCCGGGTGACCTTCAACGCGATCACCAAGGAAGCAGTGACCGAGGCGATGAAGAACCCGCGCCAGGTCGATATGCCGCTGGTGGAGGCCTATCTGGCACGGCGCGCGCTGGACTACCTTGTGGGCTTCAACCTGTCGCCGGTCTTGTGGCGCAAGCTGCCGGGCGCGCGCTCGGCGGGCCGGGTGCAGTCTGTCTGCCTGCGCCTGATCGTCGAGCGCGAGATGGAGATCGAGGCCTTCAACGCGCAGGAATACTGGTCCGTGCGCGCCCAGCTGGCCACCCCCCGCGGCCAGGAGTTCGAGGCGCGCCTGACCGTCATGGGCGGCGACAAGCTCGACAAATACAGCCTCAAGAACTCCACCTCTGCCGAAATGGCGGTGCAGGCGGTGGCTTCGCGCAAGCTGTCGGTGCTGTCGGTCGAGGCCAAACCCGCGGCCCGCAACCCCTCTGCGCCCTTCATGACCTCGACCCTGCAGCAGGAAGCCAGCCGCAAGTTCGGCATGGGCGCCCGCCAGACCATGAATGCGGCCCAGCGGCTGTATGAAGCGGGTCTCATCACCTATATGCGGACCGATGGCATCGACATGGCCCCCGAGGCCGTGCAGGAAGCCCGCGCCGAGATCGAGAAGCGCTATGGCGCCGAGTACGTGCCGTCCTCGCCGCGGATCTACAAGAACAAGGCGAAGAACGCCCAGGAAGCGCACGAGTGTATCCGTCCCACCGACATGAGCCGCGATGCCGCCAGCCTGAAGGTCTCGGACGACGATCAGCGCAAGCTTTATGACCTGATCTGGAAACGGACCCTGTCGTGCCAGATGGAAGGCGCCCGGCTGGAGCGCACCACCGTCGATATCGGCTCTGCCGACCAGCAGGTTGTGCTGCGCGCAACCGGCCAGGTGGTGCTGTTTGACGGCTTCATGCGGGTTTATGAGGAAGGCCGCGACGATGTGGCGGATGAGGACGACAAGCGCCTGCCGCAGATCATGCAGGGAGAGGCGCTGAAGTTCGCATCCTCCTTGGCGGCGCAGGCGGACAAGGCCGGCAAGGACGCGTCTGTTCTGTCCGAAGACGGTGCCGTGCTGGCGCTGCAGCACCACACACAGCCGCCGCCGCGCTATACCGAGGCGACCCTGGTCAAGCGGATGGAAGAACTGGGCATCGGCCGCCCCTCCACATATGCCTCCGTGATCACCACGATCCAGGACCGCGAATACGTCCGCAAGGAAAAGAACCGCCTGTTCCCCGAGGACAAGGGCCGGATCGTCACCATCTTCCTGCTGAATTTCTTCCGCAAATACGTCGGTTACGAGTTCACCGCCAATCTGGAGGAAGAACTGGATGACGTGAGCGCCGGCGACCGCAACTACAAGGATCTGCTGGGCCGGTTCTGGCGCGATTTCTCCGCCGCCATTTCGGAAACCTCAGACCTGCGCATCACCGAGGTGCTGGACGTGCTGGACGACGCTCTGGCGCCGCAGCTCTACCCGCCGCGTGAGGACGGCACCGACCCGCGCACCTGCCCGAAATGCGGCGCAGGCCAGCTGCATCTCAAGACCTCGCGCACCGGCGGCTTTGTCGGCTGCGGCAACTACCCTGAGTGCAACTACACCCGTCCGATCTCCGGCGAAGGCGCGGAAGGTTACGAACGTATTCTGGGCGAGGACGACGGGGACGAGATCCACCTGAAATCCGGCCGCTTCGGGCCTTATGTGCAGCGCGGCGAAGCCACGCCCGAGAACAAGAAACCGCCGCGCTCGTCGCTGCCCAAACAGGGCAAGGACTTCCTGCCAGGCTGGGGGCCGAATGAAGTCACCCTGGAGCAGGCGCTGACCCTCTTGACCCTGCCGCGCGAGATCGGCCAGCACCCGGACGGCGGCGCCATCCAGTCCAACCTGGGCCGCTTTGGCCCCTATATCGCGCACCAGCTGCCGGACGAGGAAAAGCCGGTTTACGTGAACCTCAAGGAGACGCTGGACGTCTTTGAGATCGGCATGAACCGGGCGGTGGAGATGCTGGCCGAGAAACGCGCCAATCCGGGCCGCGGCCGCGGACGCGCCGCAGCGAAGCCGCTGAAGGAACTGGGCGAGCACCCTGAAAGCGGCGGCGCCGTCAACATTCTGGACGGGCGCTACGGGCCATATGTCAAATGGGAGAAGGTGAACGCCACCCTGCCCAAGGATGTGGAACCCAAGGACGTGACCATGGAAATGGCAGTGCAGCTGATCGCCGAGAAATCGTCCAAAGGCGGCAAGAAGAAGACAGCGGCGAAGAAGCCCGCCGCCAAGAAGAAGGCGGCACCGAAGAAAGCTGCCGCCAAGGAGTGATCCGGGGGCGGGGTGCTCCCGCCGTTTCCGGGCGTATTAATACGCGCCCTTCCCCGTTGGGCCCAGCGCCGCTGACGCGGCGCGGGCGAGCTCCCTTATCCTCCGGCCTCCGGTTTGCAGCGGGTCAAGGGCGGCGCAGCCGCCGCGTCAGCGGCTTGCCCTTGAGGCGGTGCAAACCTGTAAAACAATGGCGTTTGCTCTGACAGGGCGGGCCTGCCCTGTCAGAGCGTCTCAGCAAACCCCGTCCTG
>JABXIA010000376.1 GCA_013373325.1 Paracoccaceae bacterium | reverse complement strand
CCGCCCAATGTCTACAACGACCCGGATATGGCGGCGGAAGTTGCGCTGCAGCGGGTGGAGCAGGGCTTTACCGCGGTGAAATTCGACCCGGCCGGGCCGTATACGATCTATGACGGGCATCAGCCGCGGCTGGAGGACCTGGAGCGCAGCGAGATGTTCTGCAAACGCATCCGCGAGGCCGTCGGCACCCGCGCGGACCTGCTGTTCGGCACCCACGGGCAGTTCACCGTCTCCGGTGCCAAGCGGATGGCGCGGCGGCTGGAACCCTACGAGCCATTGTGGTTCGAGGAACCCGTGCCGCCGGAGAACCCTGCCGATATGGCAGAGGTGGCGCGGTTTACCTCTGTACCGATTTCAACCGGCGAGCGTCTCTGCACCAAACATGAGTTCGCCCGGGTGCTGGAGGCCGGAGCGGCCTCGATCCTGCAAATGGACCTGGGGCGGGTCGGCGGACTCTTGGAGGCCAAGAAGATCGCCTCCATGGCCGAAACCCGGCAGGCCCAGATCGCGCCGCATCTTTACTGCGGGCCGGTGGTGGCGGCGGCGAATATTCAGATTTCTGCCTGCAGTCCGAATTTCCTGATCCTGGAAAGCATCGGCACCTTTGAAGGCCCCTATATGTCCTGCCTCGAATCCGAAATCACCTGGGACGACGGCTATGTGATCCCCTCCAAGGAGCCGGGCCTGGGGGTGGAGCTGGACGATGCAGCCATCGCCGCCAGCCCCTATACCGGCAGCAAACTGCATCTGGAGCTGGCGCAGGAGCCAGTGGTTCAGTGAACACGGCCCCCGGCATCATCTGCCGGGGCGCATCGCCTCCGGCGGCAGTTTGACCGGGAACTTGGCGCGGACCTCGGCATCCAGCTTGCTGCCGAAGTAATTCGGGTAATGCTCGCCCAAAATCCTGTCCGACACCGCGCGGGCGCGGTCGAACATGGTCTGCTTGCCGGCCTTTTCCCAGGTGTCGGTCAGCTCCCGGTCCATCAGGTCGGGGTAGACGTATTCCGTCTCCATATACTGCAGCGTCTGGGTGTTGCCGAGGAAATGGCCGGGGCCAGTGGCGCAGTCGTGGATCACATCGACCGAGAGGGTTTCGTCGCTGACCTCGATCCCGCGCAGGGTACGGGAGATCATGCCGGCCGCCTCATTGTCGATCACCATGGATTCGAAAGAACAGCCCATCAGCGAGCCGACCATGCCGCCGAATTCACACAGGCGGTTGGCGCCGGCGTGGGCGGCAAGACTGAAGGTCAGCGCCTTTTCCAAACCATATTGCGCATCCGGGATTTTGGAATCCGTCATACCGCAGCCGACCGAGGTGGGCAGGTTGTAGAAATTGCCCATCTGGATCGCGGCAGCGCCGATCAGCGCCTGCTCGCCCGATCCGCCGGTGAACGATCCGGTGCGCAGGTCGGTGATGAATGGCCAGGCGGCGAACACCACCGGTGTGCCTGGGTTGATCAGGTTGACGATGGCGACGCAGGCAAGGGTTTCCGCCACCGCCTGCGCCAGCGTGCCCGCCAGCGGCGCGGGTGAGGTCGCACCGGCCTGCGGCGGCACCGCCAGATCGCAGGTCAGCCCCAGCTTGGCGGTGTCGATCATGATCTCCAGGTTTTCGCGCCCCAGCCGCAGCGGCGAGACAATCGGGCAGCCGCCGAAGATCACCGAGGGTTTTTGCAGGAACTTCCCCTCACCGCCCGAGGCGATATCGAACATCTCAATCGCGGGCTTGATGTGGGAGCGGTCGCGGAAGGTGAGGCAGGACGGCTTCTCGCTGCCCGCCAGGATGGAATAGAGCATCGACATATCATGCTCGAAGTCCTGCGGCACATCGGTGCCCAGCACGGTGTCGCCGGTCATGTGGATGTTGTCGAGCCGGTCCACCAGCCGGGTGAAGTCATAGACATCGCGGATGGTGGAGGGGCGGTAGCTGCGGCTGGCGGCGTCAAAGGTCGTCACCGCGGTGCCGGAGTTGGCGTAATAGACCTTGTCCTTGGTGCAGTGCATGTCGTCCTTGCCGGCGCGGCTGCCGCGGGCGTGAACGTAAAACTCATTGGCCGCACCGGCCAGAAGGTCCTCCATCAGCGCGCGGGGAAAACAGAGGCGGCCGTGTTCGCTGAGGATGGCGCCCTTGGGCAGCACCAGATCCAGCAGTTCCTCTGTCGGATCGCCGATGCCGGTGCGCTCCAGAATGGTCAGCGCAGCATGGTGGATCTTCTGCATGTCGGCATCCGACAAGGGCCGGTAGCGCCCGCCGGAAATGCCGGGCCAGATCGCCTGGCTGGCAGTGGACTGGGCGCGGGCCGCGGCGCGGGCATCGCGGCCGCCGCTGCGGCGCCGGGTTCGGGTCTTGGTGACGTCAACCATGTAGCGGTCTCCGGGGCAGGGTCAGGGCAGGCCCCATGCGGGCCTGCGGCAAAGTGTGGTTCAGATTCGCTCAGATCATGCTGAAATAGCTGCGGTAGAAACCGGGCAGACTCCATTCCATCTCAGACAGCGGGCCAGGCGCGAAACGGTGCGAATTCACGCCTTCCTGGTTGTGGCGGATGATCCGCTCATCATCGAGCGAGGTGACGTGCCAAAGCCAGGTGAGGGTTTCCTTGTCATAGTCGCGCCCTTCCTTTGCATCGCCGCGCACGTACCAGGCGATCTGGATGTCGGTCTCCTGCAGGCCGCGGGGCACAAAGCGGTAGCCCACCAGATGGTCGGCATAGATCAGGAAGTAGTTCAGCGTGCCTATGGCCAGATCGGTGGCACCGCCGTCATGGCCGCTGAGAGCCCCCAGCGGCGGCGCCAGCGGTTCGCCGTCCCTGCTGCCGGTCTGGTAGCCGGGGAACAGCGGATAGCGGCGCCAGTAGACGTCCGAGCCCGGCGCCTGTGCGTTGGGACCGGTCAGGTCCAGCTCTTCCACCGGCAGGCCGACGGCGGCAGAGCGTTCACGCAGGGCGTCACTGTATTTCGCCACATCTGCCGGATCCTTGAGCGAGTGGCTGCGGGAATACTCCTGGTGCGAGGGGGCGCAGTGGTAGCATTCCAGATAGTTTTCCAGCGCCAGCTTCCAGTTGGCAGGCACCGGATAGGAGGCCTCATGCGCCAGTTTCAGGTTCTCCAGCTCCATCGGGGCTGACAGCGGCGCCAGACGGTCCAGGCCTTTTTCCAGCGGCGGCGGGTTTTCATCGGCGCAGATGAAGATGAGGCCCTGGAAAATCTGCACCTGAGCCGGGAACAGCCCGTATTCGGCAGGGTCAAAGTCCGGTCCCATGGCGCGGCCGCCGCGCAGCCGCCCATCCAGGCCAAAGGTCCAGGCGTGGTAGGGGCAGGAGAACACCCGCGCCGTGCCCTGTTTTTCCAAACACACGCGGGAGCCGCGGTGGCGGCAGATATTCATATGGGCGCGCACCTCGCCTTCACGGTCGCGCACGACAATGACCGATTCAGGGCCGTAGTCGAACAGGAAATAGTCGCCGGGCTCCGTAATCTGGCTGATGTGGCCGGCCCAGATCCAGTTGCGGTTCCAGAACATCTTGATGTCGTGGTCATAAACCGCTTCGGATGTGTAGAAATGCCGTTCCAGCGCAAAGCCCTCGCGGTGGCTCGCCATCAGCTCGCGCATCACTTGCAGGTCGTCTTTGGGCATCATGCGCCTCCCATGTCTTCAAGGGAAATCAGTTCGCGGCGGAACCAGTCGGCATCTGCCGCCGCCGGATCGCGTTCGAAATTGCGGGCCGCGAGGTGACCGGCAAAGACCGCATCGGCAATCAGGCCGGGGGAGGCTGCGTCGCCGATCAATTCCAGCGTCGTCAGGCTGTCCGCGTGGTTTCCCTTCAGCTCATCAAACAGCGCGGTGTTGCGCTGGCGGGAGGTGACCATCAGCAGGCTGGCGCAATCCACACGGCGGGTGCGGCTGGTGTAGACGCAGGACAGGTCTGCTCCGGTGGCATCCGCGGACTGCAGGGCATGCAGCGGAATAATCTCTACACCCGCCTGCAGCAGTTCCGCCTGCACCCGGTGCTGTTCCAGCGTCAGTTCGGTGAAGGCCGAGGCGATGGCGCCCGGCGTCACCAGCACCACCTTGCGGCCTGCGGCGGCCAGATGGCTGGCCAGCACCCCGCCGATGTAGCCCTGATCGTCGTCATAAAGCAGCACCGGTCCATTGTCCGGCGGCAGGGTGCCTTCCATCACGTCATCAGGGGTGAACACGGGGATGTCTTTGATCTCCAAGGGCAGCGGCGACGTGCGCCCGCGCCCGTCGCGGTGCCAGGTGCTGCCGGTGGCAAGGAAGACATTGGGGATGCCTAGCTCCGCAACTTCAGCGGCGCCAAGTTTGCTGCCAGTGAACATCTGCACGTTGCCGCGCTGCTGCAGGTCCCAAAGGCGGTTGCCGGCAACCCGCTTCCAGGCGGACAGGCCCTTGAGCTTGCTTTCCTTCAGCACCCGCCCGCCGAATTCCGCTGCCGCTTCAGCCAGCGTCACCTGATAGCCGCGCTTGGCCAGCTGCATCGCGCATTCCAGCCCGGCGGGGCCTGAGCCGACCACCAGCGCGGCCTCTTCCTGCTGCTTGGGGGCGATCACCTCCGGGTGCCAGTTACGCCGCCATTCCTCGCCCATGGTGGGGTTCTGGGTGCAGCGGATCGGGACGCCGAGATTGTCAGCTGACACACAGATATTGCAGCCGATGCATTCGCGGATTTCCTCGATCCGGCCTTCCTCGATCTTCTTGGGCAGGAAGGGGTCGGCGATGGAGGGGCGGGCGGCACCGATCAGGTCCAGCACACCCTTGGAGACCAGGGAGGCCATCAAGTCAGGCGAGGTGAAGCGGCCGACGCCGACCACCGGCTTGCTCGTCACCTGCTTCACGAAATCGGTGTAGGGGATCTGGTAGCCGTCTTCCGGCTGGAACCGGGTGGTCATACTGTCGTTGCTCCAGTCGGCAACATTCACGTCCCAGAGGTCGGGCAGATCCGCCAGCATCTCCACCACGGCACGGCCTTCCTCGCTTGCCTGCATGCCGCCAACGCCCATCATCTGGTCAACCGCAAAGCGGAAGGCGACGGCGCAGTGGCCGTCCAGCACCTCGCGGGTGTCTTCCAGCAGCTCGCGGGTCAGGCGGACGCGGTTTTCCAAACTGCCGCCATATTCATCACTGCGGGTATTGTACTGCGGCAGCAGGAAGTGATGCGGCAGTGTCATCTGGTGGCCCGCGTAGACATAGACGATGTCGAACCCTGCCTCCTTCGCGCGCAAGGCCGCATCCCGGTGCCACCGGCGCAGGTCACGGATGTCCTGCTTGTCCATGGCGCGGGCCTGTTTCGGATAGACCGCATCAATCGGGCGGTCGCTGACCCCCAGCACCGGGGCGCGGGTCAGGTGATTGGTGGCGTGGTGGCCGTTATGGGCCAGCTGGATCGCCGCCAGCGAACCCTTGGCGTGGACCTGTTCCGCCATCAGCCGCAGCGCCGGGATGTCGTGCTTGTCCCACAGCCGGTGTTCCGCATAGGGGCCAAGGTCGGAAGTCGGATGGATTTCGGTCTCCTGTGTCGAGACCACGGACCAGCCGCCCTCTGCCTTCATCGCGCGCACCGCCGCCTCCGCTTGCGGGCGGACATGGCCCAGCCCGGTGCAATGGGGCACCTGGAAAAAGCGGTTGCGGGTGGTGACGGGACCGATCTTCACCGGCTCGAACAGAATGGAATACCCATTTGCGCCTGGCATGCTGGCACATCCTTTTTATGTCTTTGTTTCGTCTGGGCGGTGCAGCGGGCGTCAAGGCCCGCCGCTTGCGGGGATCAGAACCCGGCCTTGATGCGCTCAAATTCCTTCAGCATCCGGCCTTCCAGTTCCGGGTTGACTGCATCGAAGAACAGGCTGCCCTCAAAAAACTTGTCCACATCAGCAAAACCGTAGGTCTCGATCAGGCTCTGATCCGCGGATTTGAAGGCATCGGCATTGGCGTGGGCATAGCCCCAGTTCTCGATGATGTATTTGCCGCTGGGCTCAGAACTCAGCGCATTCAGCATGTCATAGACCTGCTCGTCGCTCTGGGTCGAAGAGTTCAGATGCACATAACCGCAGACCCAGGTGGCAATGCCCTTGTCCACGTCGCGCATCATCTTGGCCGGCGTTTCGTTCCAGATCAGGTTCAGCTCCGACTGGTTCCAGCCCCAGCCCATCAGCACCTCTCCGCTGGCGATGGCCTGGTCCAGCTGGCCCGCATCGGACCAGTAGAACCGCACATTCGGGTGGATCTGGCGCAGAAAATCAGACGCTTTCTGGAATTCCTCGTCCGACATATCGGTATAGCTGGAGGCACCGGTCGCCAGCGCTGCCATTGCATAGGCAGAGGAAGCCGCATCAGGAATGGCGATCTTGCCCTGATATGCGGGGTCGGCCATCAACTGCAGAGAGACCGAGCTCTCATCAATCTGGTCGGTGCGGAAAATCAGCCCGGTGTTACCCCATTCAAACGGCACCATATAGGTCTGGCCGTCGATGGTGACGCCGTCCACATCCTTGATCTGCGGCAGAAGGCTATCCCAGTTGCTGATTTTCGAGGTGTCGATCGGCTTCAAGAGCCCCGCCGCCACCCATTTGCGCAGACCGTCGGTGCAGGGGTGGGCCAGGTCGGCGGCAAAACCCGATTGCAGCTTGGTGAAGGCCTCCTCGACGCTGCCGAAATAGGTGTAGCTGGGCGCCCCGCCGTATTTGGCAACGTAATCGCCGTAGAACCCCTGATCCTCGTAGCCGGACCAGTCAAAGACCGACAGGCTGGCGGCCTCGGCGGACGCGATTCCAGCCGAGGCGGTCAAGGCCGTGGCCGCGGCCAGTACCGTTTTGAAGTGTTTCATTGTCTTCCTCCCTTTATTCTCATGCCTCGCGGGCGCCGAGGTCGATGACAGAGGCGTTCTGCACGCCCAGCCAGACCGGATCGCCCTGCTTGTGATCAACCGTGTGGAAGTAGTTCGGCACCGATACCGCGATTGGCTGCGGCAGGCCGTCGGCGGTGACGTGGTAATGCACGTTCTCGCCGTAAAAGGCGGCATTGGTGACAGTGCCCTGCAGATAGCCGTCGTAGCCGTCGGGCTTCTGCGCCGATATTTCCAGCTGTTCGGGACGGATGCCTGCCAGCAGCTGCGGCCCGCGCCGCGCCACATTGGGGTTCACGTCGATGGACAGCGGCCCGAAGCCCTGCACGTCAGCGTGCAGTTTGCCGTTCACCTCTCCGGTGACAGCCGCATCCAGGAAGTTCATGCCGCCGATGAAGGCAGCGACTTCCTGGCTGCAAGGGCGGGCATAAAGCACCTCGGGCTTGTCGACCTGCTTGAGCTGGCCTTTGAACATCACGCCGATGCGGTCGGACATGGTCATCGCCTCGTACTGATCGTGGGTGACCATGACAAAGGTGATGCCCAGTTTCTGCTGCAGGCGCCGCATTTCGAACTGCATCGCCTCGCGCAGGTTCTTGTCGAGCGCCGACAGCGGCTCATCCAGCAACAGCACCTTGGGCCGCATCACCAGCGCACGTGCCAATGCCACCCGCTGGCGCTGGCCGCCGGACAGCTCCGTTGCCTTGCGCGACTGCAACCCGCCCAGCTCCACCATCTCCAGCGCCTCGGCGACGCGGTCATCTGTTTCGGCCTTGCCCAGCTTCAGTTTGCGCAGACCAAAGGCGACATTGTCGCCGACGTTCAGATGCGGGAAGATTGCATAAGACTGGAACACCATATTGGTCGGCCGCTTATTGGCGGGAATATGCGCCATGTCCTGGCCGCCGATGCGGATGCTGCCGGCGTCGTGGTCCTGGAATCCGGCAATCATCCTGAGCGCCGTGGTCTTGCCGCAGCCGGAGGGTCCCAGCAGGGAAAAGAACTCGCCCTCCTTCAGCGTCAGGTTCAGATCGCGCACCGCGGTGAAGGTGCCGAACCGTTTCTCCACCCCGGAGATTTCGATGATGTTCTGAGTGGTCATCTGCGTATCCTTCATCAGGCGGACTTGGCGGAGCGGCGGCGGAAGTATTCGGCGGTCAGCAACAGCAGCACCGAGGCGAGCAGCAGGAGCGAGCCAAGCGCGAGCGTGTTCGGCAGCTTGGCCGGGAAGCGGATCTGGCTCCAGATGTAGACCGGCAGCGTGGGCTGGTTGCCGGACAGGAAGAAAGCCAGCACAAATTCGTCGAACGACACGGTGAAGGTGACCAGCAGGCTGGCAACAATCCCCGGCGCCACGATCGGCAGGGTCACCCGCCGGAAGGTGCCGATGACGCTTTCGCCAAGGTCGAAGGCCGCTTCCTCCAGCGACTGGTCGAAGTCGTCAAAAGCGGATTTCATGATTGAAACAGCAAAGGGCAGGGCGACAAACACATGCCCCAGGATCACCGTCGTCAGCGACGGCTTCAGCCCCAGCGAGATGAACAGCACCAGCATCGACGACGCCACGATGATGCCCGGAATAACCAGCGGCAGCATCACCAGACCCTCCGACAGCTCCCGCCCTCTGAAGCGGTAGCGGACATAGGCGCGGGCGGCGAACAGCCCCAGCGAGGTGGCCACCAGCGCAGTAACCGCGCCGACGATGAGCGAGTTCACCATGGCCTGCAAGAGCGTGTCCTGCTCGCCCAGCTGGGCGTACCATTTCAGCGTGAACCCCTTCATCGGAAAGGCGACGATGGTGCCGTCATTGAAAGAGAACAGCGGCAGCAGCAGCACCGGCAGATACAGGAAGATCAGGTAGCCGATGGCATAGACCAGCAGCCAGGGGAAGCGGAGGGGTCTGCGCCGGGACTTGCTGGCAGCAGCGCTCAACGGCTTGTTCAGGGGTTCGCTTACCGGAGTGCTCAACGGATCCTCCTCCCCAAAGCGGTGGCCAGGATGACAAACAGGATGGCCACAAAGCCGACAGAGGCCATTGCCACCAGCGACAGGGTTGCGCCCAGCGGCCAGTTGTTGGCCGGGCCGAACTGCACCTGGATCAGGTTCGCCACCATCTTGCCCTGCGAACCGCCGACCAGCGACGGGGTGACGTAGTCGCCGACGGTGGGAATGAAGATGATCAGGCTGCCTGCAATGATGCCGGGAACCGACAGCGGCAGGGTGACACGGATGAAGCGCTCCAGCTTGGTGAGCCCGAGGTCGGTTGCCGCCTCCAGCAGCGAGCGGTCGATCTTCTGCAACGAGACATAGATCGGCAGGATCGCAAAGGGCGCCCAGGCATGGGCCAGGGTCAAGACCACAGCGAATTCGTTGTAGAGCAGGAAGGTCAGCGGCTCTGTGATCAGCCCCATGGAGATCAGCGCCGAGTTCATCACCCCGTTGAAGCCCAGGACCAGCTTCCAACTGAACACCCGCAGCAGGTAGCTCGACCAGAAGGGGATGGTGATCAGCAACAGCCACAGGGTTTTCTTATGGGTGCGGAAAGCGATGAAATAGGCAATCGGATAGGCCAGCGCCACGGTCGCCGCCGTCACCGCCGCGGCAATCAGGATCGAGCGCAACAACAGATGCCGCACCAGCGGATCGGTCGCCGCCTCCAGGTAGTTGGCCCAGGTCAGGGTCTTGTCGATCTCGACATAGGTCTGGGTCCAGAAGCTGTAGGCCACCAGGATGCCCAGCGGCGCGGCCACCAAAAACCCCACATAAAGCGAAGCTGGGGCGCTGAGCACCAGGCCTTTTCCAGCCTCGGTTCTGAGAAATCCGGCCATGTGCCTCCGTAGCTTGCAAGGTGCGCGGGCGGGGTGCCGCCATGAAAAATGGACAATCGTCCATCAAAATCTGGCGGCTGGCAGGGCATTCTGTCAACAGGAATCTACAAAAAATGTACAAACGTCCATTTTTACTGGAGAAACCGTTGAACCTGTGCCTAAACTGGACTTGCAGCACTGCTTGCCGCACGGGAGTGATCCGCGTAACAGCAGTGGAAACGACCAGGACCCAAGGAACACATGGCCGGAAAACGCGAACAGAACCGCGAGCAAAACCGCCAGGCGCTGATCGGAGCGGTTCTGGATTCGGTGGCGGAGAAGGGGATCTCGGAAACTTCGGTCAGCGAAATCATTCAGCGCGCCGGCCTGTCGCGCGGCATGATCCACCTGCACTTCGGCGGTAAGGACAACCTGGTTCAGGCCGCGGCGCATCATTCCTCGGAAGAATACTACGACGAACTGGAAGCGCTGTTGCAGACCGCGGGCGACAGCCCGCAGGAGCGGATCGAGATGATCGTGCGGGGCGACCTCAGCGAACGGGTGCTGAACCGAAGAAATGTCAGCATCTGGTACGCCTTCCGCGGCGAATCCCGCAACCGCAAAGCCATTGCCGAGCATTCGGACACACGTGACGGACGCCTGCGCGGCATGATCCACAACGCCTTTTCACGGATCGTGCGCGAGGCCGGAACGCCGGATGCCTCCGGCACGGCGCGCGATGCAACCCATGGCACCCTGGCACTGCTGGAGGGCATGTGGACCGACTTCCTCCTGCACCCCGACCGCTTTGACCGGGAGGAGGCTGCCAGGATCATCTTCCGTTTCCTGTCGGCGATGTTCCCTGCGCATTTCTCGCTCAAAGGGGCAGTCCGGACGACGGCAGAGGAGGCATTGCCCCCTCCTTGCGCCTAGCCTCAGCGCTGGCCGGAAGGTCCGGCAGCGTAAAGACAGAGCAGATCGTTGGCGATCGTTGCCGCCGCAATGGCGGTGATTTCGGAGATATCATAGGCCGGGGCCACCTCAACAACATCCATGCCCACCACATCGGTGCCCGCAAGCCCGCGAATGATCTCCTGTGCCTGGTAGGGCGACAGGCCGCCAATCACAGGCGTGCCAGTGCCGGGGGCAGCAGCCGGCTCCAGCGCGTCGATATCGAAGGTCACATAAGTCTTGTGATCTCCGACAATGCCGCGGATCTTTTCCGCAACCGCTTCCGGACCGGACTTCTGCACCTCAATTGCGTCGATGATGTTCATGCCCAGCGGGTCTGGGTTGTGTGTGCGGATGCCCACCTGAACAGACCGGGACGGATCCACCAGCCCCTCGCGGATTGCGTGCCACAGCATAGTCCCGTGGTCGATGCGGCCTTCCTCATCTGCCCAGGTATCGGAATGGGCGTCGAATTGGATCAGGCTGAGCGGCCCGTGCTTCTCAACATGGGCCTGCAAAAGGGGGTAGGTGATGAAATGGTCGCCGCCGATCGACAGCAGCGCTGTGCCGGTAGCCAGAACATCCCGTGCCGCCTGGGCAATCTCGCCCGGCACCTTATGCGGATAGCCATAGTCGAACTCGCAATCGCCATAATCGACAACCCGAAGCGCTTCGTAAGGGTCAACCGTCCATGGCCAGGGCGCCGACCAGGCAATGTGACTGGAGCCTGAGCGAACCGCCCGCGGTCCCAGACGGGTACCGGACCGGCTGGAGACCGACAGGTCGAACGGCACACCCATCACCGCCACATCCGCGCTGCTGAGATCGCGGGAATAGCGCCGCCGCATGAAGCTGAGTGCGCCCGCATAGCTGGCCTCGGCCACCACGCCGCGGTCGCTGTCGCGGGTAAAGGCCAGATCGCCCTGCACTGGGTTCACGCTGGAGGAATCGGTCATGTGGGTCTCCGTCATGCTGAAAATTCACTTGGAGCCAGTTTGACTTTCGCGTTTATGCCAGCAAACTTGGCCAAGGATATATATCTTTGGTTATAGACATGAATGACACTACCTTCCCGCCGCTGCCCGCTGGCTGGGCCAAGGCGATGACCGCGCTGGCGGACACCATAGCGACAGAGCGTTTCCCCGGTGCGCTGCGGCAGATGCTTTCGCAATGCTGCAGCTTTGATTCGATGGTCGTCTCGCATTACGCGGGCGCGCAGCCGCCGGTGCCGCTTTATCAGGATCTGGATGAGCTTCAGGCCGCGATCACGGTGGAGTTCTACGCAAGCGGCCCCTACCTGCTGGACCCGCTTTACCAGGCCTGCCGCAACGGCTGCACACCCGGTGCCTACCGGCTTATGGACCTGGCGCCGGAGGCGTTTTACCGCTCCGAATACTACCGCGCCTTCTACCGCAAGATCAGCATCAGCGACGAGATCGGCATCCTGGTGCAGGACGGGGCAGAGCGCTGGTTCATCGTGTCCCTGGCCCGGTTCGCCCGCCAGCAGCGGTTTGAAGCGGCGGACACGGAACGGCTGAATGCGGTGTTCACACTGATTGCTGCAACCGTCCGGCGCCAATGGGGACAGACGGAAGACAACGCGGCGGCCCGACAGCCTGCGGACTGGGAAGACCGGATGCAGACCTTTGGCACCGGCGTCCTCAGCCCGCGGGAACGGGAGGTGGTGCAGCTGATCCTGCAGGGCCATTCCACCCCCTCCGCTGCCGCCTATCTCGGCATCGCCGAAGGCACTGTGAAGGTCCACCGCCACCACGCCTATTCCAAGCTTGGTATTGCTTCGCAGGCGGAATTGTTTTCGATGGCCACCCGGCATCTGGCGGGCGCAGGGTAAGGCAGCCTTGCGCCACCAAACCCGCAAAATCCCAGAATGCGTGCTGAAAAGGCAATTATTCAGGGAGATTTTTTGGTTATTCGGTCACTTTGCGGGCTTTTCTGTTGACGAAATCCACATTTATACAAATTCTAGCGGTCAATCCGGTCGGATAACCACCGTCTCCGGCCTCAGGAAGGAAAACCGCAACGATGCCCACCACAGGAACCCACGCTGACCACGCGATACGGATCGCCGGGATCGCTGCGGAGGCCGCACGCGGTTACTTCCGCGGCCGCTTGGGGATTGAGTTCAAGGCAGATGAAAGCCCCGTCACCCAGGCCGACAAGGCGGTCGAGAGCGAGGTCCGCGCCTATCTGGAGCAGCACTTCCCGGACCACGGCATCTTTGGCGAGGAACACGGCTTTGCCGGGGCGGACCGCGCGGAGGTGTGGATCATTGACCCGATCGACGGCACCCGGTCCTTTTTGTCAGGACATCCGCTGTTCGGCTTCCTGCTGGGGTTTCTGCAAGACGGCATTCCGCAGCTGGGGGTAATCGGCATGCCCGCGCTGGGTGAAACCTATCTTGGGGTGCGCGGGCAGGGGGCCACTTTCAACGGGCAGCCCATCCATGTGTCGGATCAGACCCGGCTGGATCAGGCGGTCCTCTATGTGAATGAGGGCGACAAGATCCACCGCGATCATCCGGAGCTGTTCACCCGGCTGATGCAAGCGGGCCAAACGCGCCGCTTTGCCTACGACTGCTACCCGCATGCATTGCTGGCGGCAGGCCATGCGGATGCGGTGATCGACTATGACCTGCAGCCTTACGACTTCCTGCCGGTGTCCGCTGTTATCGAAGCCGCCGGCGGCGTAATTACGGACTGGACCGGTCAGCCGCTGGACCTGGCATCCGATGGCAGGGTGGTTGCCGCGGCAACGCCTGCGCTGCACGCAGAGATGATGGCGCTGATCAAGGGATAACCATATGGCGATACTGACCTTTCTGATCAGCCTTGCTGGCGCGACGATGCTGCTTTTGTATGCGGTGCGGATGGTGCGGACCGGGATTGAGCGCAGTTACGGGGCCTCGTTCCAGCGGCTGCTGACCGCACGCCAAAGCCACCTG
>JABXIA010000104.1 GCA_013373325.1 Paracoccaceae bacterium | reverse complement strand
GTGTTCAGCAGCACCGCATCCATGCCCAGCTCCATCGCCTGGGCCGCGTCCGAGGGCCGCCCGATCCCAGCGTCCACAATCATCGGCACGCCCGGAAAATGCGCCCGCATCGCCCGCAAGGCATCCGGGTTGCGCAGCCCCTGGCCGGAGCCGATCGGCGCGCCCCAGGGCATCAGCACCTCGCAGCCCGCCTCCAAGAGCTTCTCCCCCACCACCAGATCGTCGGTGGTATAGGGGAAGACCTGGAACCCTTCGCCGCTCAGCACCCGCGCGGCCTCCACCAGTCCAAACACATCCGGCTGCAGCGTGTCGGAATGGCCGATCACCTCCAGCTTGATCCATGGCGTGCCGAACAGCTCCCGCGCCATACGGGCGGTGGTCACCGCCTCCTGCACCGAATGGCAGCCCGCGGTGTTCGGCAGGATGCGGCAGCCGGTCTTCTGCAGCTCCTGCCAAAAGGCGGTGCCGGATCCGTCGGCGGTCTCCCGGCGCAAGGACACGGTGATGATTTCCGTGCCGCTTGATTTCACCGCCTGTTCCAGCACCGCAGGAGACGGGTATTGCGCTGTGCCGAGCAGCAGCCGGGAGGTGATCTCTGTTCCGTAAACTCTCATCTCAGCCTCCCTGCATCGGGGCCAGCACTTCCAGCTGGTCGCCCTCCGCCAGCTGCACCTCTGCCCGCTGGCTGTGGGCAACAAACGTGCCGTTCAGCGCGGTCGCAACGGCGGAACCGGCAAAGCCGAGCTCCTGAAGGGCAGATTGCAGGTCAATTGCCGAAACTTCATGCGGTTTGGCGTTCACGATGATCTTCATCTGATGTCTCCGGTAGCAGGTGGTCCGCGGCCTGCTGCGCCAACGCGGGCGCCAGCAGAAAGCCATGGCGATAGAGGCCGTTGAGGAAAAGCGTGCCGTCCTGCTCCACCAGCCGCGGCAGGTGGTCGGGGAAGGCCGGGCGCAGGCCCGTGCCGGTCTCCACCACACTGGCCTCGGCAAATCCCGGGTGTAGGGCAAAGGCCGCGCTCAATAGTTCACTTAAGGACCGCAGAGTAATGGCACGGTCCGAACTGCTCTCGATCATGGTGCCGCCAATCATGAAATGCCCGTCGCCGCGGGGCACCAGATAAAGCGGCATCCGCGGGTGCAGCAGGCGCAGGGTGCGGCGGATCTCCACCTCCGGGCAGTACAGGATGGCCATCTCGCCGCGCACCGGACGCAAACCGGACAGCGAAGCCGCCATGCCGGTGCAATCCAGCGTGACGCGGGCCGGGGCAGGGGTGCCATAGCGGATCTCCGCCCCCAGTTCCTGCACCTTGGCGCTCAGATCCTGCAGCGCACGACGCGGGTCCAGATGCGCCTCCTTCTCAAAGAACAGCCCTTGTGCAAACCGCCCCGCCAGCGCCGGTTCCAGTGCGCCAATCTCCGCCCCGTCCACGCCCCGGTGGCCGCGTGTGCGGCGGGCAAATCGGGTCAGTTCCGCCCGGTCGCGGGCAGGCGCCACCACCAGCGTGCCGCGCCTGTGGACCGGGGTGATCTTGGCCCACCAGCCGACGGCGCGGCTGCCGAGGGTGATCACCTCTGCTTCGGCGCTTTCACGTTCGCACCAGGGCGCCAGCATGCCGCCCGCAAAGCGTGCGACACTGCCGGCGCCGGGCGCGCCGCCCCGCTCATAGACGGTGACCGCCGCCCCGCGCTGCGCCAGTTCATAGGCGCAGGCGAGACCGGCGAGGCCCGCGCCTGCGATGGTGATCATTCCGCCGGTTCCGCTGCTGCATCAGGTGCAGGCACATACAGCTCACCGCCCTCGCGGAACTTGGCGGCCATCGCCTCCATGCCTTCCTTCTGCGCCTCGGCGCGGATGTCGTGCGAAATCCGCATGGAGCAGAACTTCGGTCCGCACATGGAGCAGAAATGGGCCACTTTATGGGCCTGTTTCGGCAGGGTCTGGTCGTGGAACTCGCGCGCGGTGTCCGGGTCCAGCGACAGGTTGAACTGGTCCTCCCAGCGGAACTCGAAGCGGGCGCGGGACAGCGCATCGTCGCGGCGCTGGGCGCCCGGCAGACCTTTGGCAAGGTCGGCAGCATGGGCCGCGATCTTGTAGGTGATCACCCCGGTCTTCACGTCGTCGCGGTCAGGCAGGCCCAGATGCTCCTTCGGCGTCACGTAGCACAGCATCGCGCAGCCGAACCAGCCGATCATCGCCGCCCCGATGCCGCTGGTGATGTGGTCATAGCCCGGCGCGATATCCGTGGTCAGCGGCCCAAGCGTATAGAACGGCGCCTCGTGGCAGCACTCCAGCTGCTTGTCCATGTTCTCCTTGATCTTGTGCATGGCGACATGGCCCGGCCCCTCGATCATCACCTGGCAGTCCTTGGCCCAGGCGATCTTGGTCAGCTCGCCCAGGGTCTCCAGCTCCGCAAATTGCGCTTCGTCATTGGCGTCCGCAATGGAGCCGGGGCGCAGCCCGTCACCCAAAGAGAAGCTCACGTCATACTGGCGGCAGATGTCGCAGATTTCCTCGAAATGCTCATAAAGGAAGCTCTCCTTGTGATGATGCAGGCACCACTTCGCCATGATGGAGCCGCCGCGCGAGACAATTCCCGTCACGCGGTTCACCGTCATCGGCACCATGTGCAGCCGCACACCCGCATGGATGGTGAAGTAGTCGACGCCCTGTTCCGCCTGCTCGATCAGCGTGTCGCGGAACACCTCACATGTCAGGTCCTCGGCGCTGCCGGGCCCCTTTTCCAGCGCTGGGTAGATCGGC
>JABXIA010000144.1 GCA_013373325.1 Paracoccaceae bacterium | reverse complement strand
TTGCCCTTCTGCGCGTCATCCCACAGCACCCGGTGGAAGCTGGAGCCGGTGGTGAAATCCTCGGCGCTGGAAATCGCCAGCTTGTGGCGCAGCAGCGATTTCGGGGTCACCAGGATCAGCGGCTTGCGGAAGGTGCGGTGCAGCTGGCGGCGCAGGATGTGGAAGTAATTCGCGGGCGTCGTGCAGTTGGCAACGATCCAGTTGTCCTGGCCGCACATCTGCAGGAAGCGTTCCAGGCGGGCGGAGGAGTGCTCCGGCCCCGGGCCCTCGAACCCGTGCGGCAGCAGGCAGACCAGGCCCGACATCCGCAGCCATTTGGACTCGCCGGACGAAATGAACTGGTCGAACATGATCTGGGCGCCGTTGGCAAAGTCGCCGAACTGGGCTTCCCACAGGGTCAGCGCGTTCGGTTCCGCCAGCGAGTAGCCGTACTCAAAGCCCAGCACCGCGTATTCGCTCAGCGCCGAGTCGATCACCTCGTACTGGGACTGGCCCGCGCGGATGTTGTTCAGCGGGTAGTAGCGTTCCTCGGTCTCCTGGTCGACGATGCCGGAATGGCGCTGCGAGAAGGTGCCGCGGGTGGCGTCCTGGCCCGCGAGGCGCACCGGGTAGCCTTCCAGCAGCAGCGAGCCGAAGGCCATCGCCTCGCCGGTGGCCCAGTCAAAGCCTTCGCCGGTCTCAAACATCTTGCCGCGGGCGTCCAGGAAGCGGGCCACCGTGCGGTGCAGCGGGAAGCCGTCCGGCACCCGGCTGAGGGCGGTGCCGATTTCGGCCAGGGTTTCCGGCGCAATGGCGGTGCTGCCGCGCTGGTAGTCGGCGTCTTTCTTGTTGAGGTGCGACCAGCGCCCGTCCAGCCAGTCGGCCTTGTTGGGCTTATAATCCTTGCCGGCCTCGAACTCCTCGTTCAGTTGGGCCTGGAAGGCGGCCTTCATGTCCTCGATCTCGCCCTCGGGGAGCAGCCCGTCCTTGACCAGCCGGTCGGTGTAGAGCGTGAGCGTGGTCTTGTGGCCCTTGATCTTCTTGTACATCAAGGGGTTGGTGAACATCGGCTCGTCGCCTTCGTTGTGACCGAAGCGGCGGTAGCAGAAGATGTCCAGCACGACATCCTTGTGGAACTTCTGGCGGAACTCGGTGGCGACCTTGGCCGCATGCACCACAGCCTCCGGGTCGTCGCCGTTCACGTGGAAGATCGGCGCCTCAACCACCAGCGCATTGTCGGTGGGGTAGGGGGAGGAGCGCGAGAAATGCGGCGCAGTGGTGAAGCCGATCTGGTTGTTCACCACGATATGCATGGTGCCGCCGGCCTTATGGCCCCTGAGGCCCGACAGGGCAAAGCATTCTGCCACCACGCCCTGGCCTGCAAAGGCCGCATCGCCGTGCAGCAGGATCGGCAGCACCTGGCTGCGGTCGGTGTCGCCCAGCTGGTCCTGCTTGGCGCGGACCTTGCCCAGAACCACCGGGTTCACCGCCTCCAGGTGGGACGGGTTGGCGGTCAGGCTGAGGTGCACGTTGTTGCCGTCGAACTCGCGGTCGGACGACGCGCCGAGGTGGTATTTCACGTCGCCGGAGCCATCGACATCCTCGGGCTTGAAGCTGCCGCCCTGGAACTCGTTGAAGATCGCCCGGTAGGGCTTCTGCATGACGTTGGCGAGGATGTTGAGGCGGCCGCGGTGCGGCATGCCGATCACGATGTCGCGGACGCCAAGGGCGCCGCCGCGCTTGATGATCTGCTCCATCGCCGGAATGAGGCTTTCGCCGCCGTCCAGGCCGAACCGTTTGGTGCCGGTGTATTTGACGTGCAGGAACTTCTCGAAACCCTCGGCCTCGACCATCTTGTTGAGGATCGCCTTGCGGCCCTCGCGGGTGAAGGTGATTTCCTTGTCGTAGCCCTCGATCCGCTCCTTCAGCCAGGCGGATTGCTCAGGGTCGGAGATGTGCATGTACTGCAGCGCGAAGGTGCCGCAGTAGGTGCGTTTCACGATCTCGACGATCTGGCGCATGGTCGCAACCTGCAGGCCCAGAACGTTGTCGATGAAGATCGGCCGGTCCATGTCGGCGCCGGTGAAGCCGTAGGATTTCGGGTCCAGCTCCGGATGCGGGGTTGCGGCGCGCATGCCCAGCGGGTCGAGGTCTGCTGCCAGATGGCCGCGGATCCGGTAGGCGCGGATCAGCATCAGGGCGCGGATCGAATCCAGCACCGCGCGCTGCACCTGGTCGTCGGTCAGCTCAACACCCTTTGCGGCGGCCTTTTCTTTGATCTTCTTGCCTGCTGCCTTGGCCTCAACGGGGGCCGGCCAGTCGCCGGTCAGCGCGCCGGTCAGATCGTCTGCGGGCATCGGCGGCCAGTCTTTGCGCGCCCAGGAGGGGCCGGTGGCCTCGGCCTTCACGTCCAGTTCGGCATCGCCCATCTGGCGGAAGAATTCCGCCCAGGCGGCATCCACCGCGTTCGGGTCATTGGCGTACTGGGCATAGAGCTGCTCCAGATACTCCGCATTGTGCCCCTGCATGAAAGAGGAGGCGTGGAAGAGGTCGTTGGGGCTTTGATCGGTCATTTAGGTGCCTCTTGCGGGTTGGGACCGTATTTGTTGGTGCCAGTGTCAGACGGCAGCAGGGTCAAGGCTGCAGCTTGAGGAAACGTAAAAAGAAATGCGAAGGTCGCGGTAATGGTGCCGATAGCCATAGGAATTCCGGCTAGCGCGGCTGCAATCACAACGCCAAATCCGACTGGGCCATCGGCTCCTGCGCTAATCTGGGCATCCGCCCATAGGAAGATGGCTCTGGTGAGGTACCCAAGCACGACAGCCAGAAAGAAGAATTTCCAAGGCTCGATTGCATCGCTTCCATAAGTTCCGGTGTCCTGCACTCGCCGCCAGCCGACGGCAAACAAAGGCACCGATGCCAAAGCCGCAATTCCGAGCACGAACCAGAAACTGAGTTCAAATTGCATGCCGGCAAACGCAGCAAAGAGGGGAAGACCCGCGCCCAAAGGAGCGAAGGTCCAGAATTCCCTGCGGGAGGAACGGCCTGAAAAAGCCAAAGGCCTTTTCAGCGCGCGAATGAAGCTTTCCCGCAGGGCTGACGGCATCTTACTTGCCGATCGCTTTCAGCACCGCTTCACCCAGGCCGGCCGGGCTTTCGGCGACCACGATGCCTGCGGATTTCATCGCTTCGATCTTGTCTTCGGCGCCGCCCTTGCCGCCGGCGACAATCGCGCCCGCGTGGCCCATGCGGCGGCCCGGAGGGGCGGTGCGCCCGGCGATGAAGCCTGCAACCGGCTTGGAGCGGCC
>JABXIA010000344.1 GCA_013373325.1 Paracoccaceae bacterium | reverse complement strand
CGCTATCCGCATGAGCTGTCGGGCGGCCAGCGCCAGCGGGTGGTGATTGCGATGGCCATCGCTCTGCGCCCCAAGCTCTTGATCGCGGATGAGCCGACCACCGCGCTGGACGTGACCACCCAGGCGCAAATTCTGGACCTGCTGAAGGATCTGGTGCAGGACTATGGCATGGGCCTGCTGATCATCACCCATGACTTGGCCGTGGTGGCGGATCTGGCAGACCGGATCGTGGTCATGCGCCAGGGCGAGGTGGTGGAGACCGGCCACACGGACTGGCTCTTGCGCAACATGCGCCACCCCTACACGCGGATGCTGTTTGCCGCCTCCAGCCATCAGGTGGCACTGCCGCAGCCGCCCGCACCAGCGCCACTGCTGGAAGTCAGGAACGCGGTGCGCGACTACAAAACCCCGCGCCCGTCGTTGTTTGCCAAACCTGGCACATTCCGCGCCATAAACGATGTCTCCTTCACCCTGAACCGTGGCGAGCGGCTTGGGCTGGTGGGGGAGTCGGGCTGCGGGAAATCGACCCTGACAAAGGCAATTTTGGGTTTGGAGCCGCTGCAAGGCGGGGAGATCCGGCTGGACGGCCTGCCCGTCACGACTCACCTGGAGCCAGCAGTCCGGCGCAAGATTCAGGTGGTGTTCCAGGATCCCTACGGCAGCTTCAACCCGCGCCACCGTGTGGAGCGGCTGATCACTGAACCGTTCCATATTCTTCCGGATCCGCCCGCCGGGTCAGGGCGCAGGGATCTGATCGCCGAGACACTCTCCGCAGTCGGGCTACGGCCGGAGGACGCCAGCAAATACATTCACCAGTTCTCCGGCGGCCAGCGCCAGCGCATCGCCATCGCCCGCGCCCTGATCACAAGGCCGGAGCTGATCATCTTTGACGAGGCGGTCTCAGCTCTGGATGTTTCCGTCCGCGCCCGCATCCTCGACCTCCTGGCAGAGCTGTGCGCAGCCTATTCGCTGACCTATCTGTTCATCAGCCACGACCTCAGCGTGGTCCGCACGATCACCGACCGCTGCCTGGTGATGAAACAGGGCGAGATCGTCGAGCAGGGCGAAACCGAAGCCGTGTTCAGCAATCCGCAGCACCCCTACACCCGCCAGCTGATCGCCGCAGCCCCGGTGCTGCCCGACCTCTCCGATCCCGAAAGGAGCCCCCAGCATGTCTGACCCCCTCTGGTTCGATCCCGCGCTTTGCCTGGTTGGCGGCAAGTGGCTGCCCGCTGCCAGCGGCGGCACGCTGCCGCTGGTGAACCCGTCCGACGGCAGCGATATCTGCCAGATCGCCCGCGGCGGCGCGGCGGATATCGAGGCGGCGGTTCTGGAAGCCGAAGCAGCACTGGACGGCGAATGGGGCCGCATGACCGCGCTGGAGCGCGGCCGCATCCTGACCCGCATCGGCCAGTTCGTGCTGGAGCGGGTTGACGTGCTGGCCGCAATCGAGGCGATGGACGTGGGCAAACCGCTGACCCAAGCGCGGGCTGATGCGGTAGCGCTGGCTCGGTACTGCGAGTTCTACGGCGGCGCGGCGGACAAGGTGATGGGGGAGACCATCCCCTATCTCGACGGCTACACCGTCTATACCCTGCGGGAGCCGCATGGGGTGACAGGGCATATCGTGCCCTGGAACTATCCGATGCAGATCATCGGGCGGTCTGTCGGGGCCGCGCTGGCGATGGGCAATGCCTGCGTGCTGAAACCGGCGGAGGAAGCCTGCCTGACCGCCCTGGCCTTTGCCCGTATCGCCATGGAAGCCGGCCTTCCCGCGGGGGCCCTGAACGTGGTGCCGGGCCTGGGAGCTGAGGCCGGCGCGGCGCTGGCCGGGCATCCCGGTGTGCATCACATCTCCTTCACCGGGTCGGTCCGGACCGGAGCGCTGGTGCAGCAGGCAGCGGGCGCCAATGTGGTGCCGGTGACGCTTGAGCTGGGCGGCAAGTCTCCGCAGCTGGTGTTTGATGATGCAGATCTGGATGCGGCCCTGCCGTTCCTGGTGAACGCAGGGGTACAGAACGCGGGCCAGACCTGCTCCGCGTCCTCGCGCATCCTGGTGCAGCGCGGAGTGTATGAAGACGTGAAGGCACGGATGGCAGCGGCCTATGGGACTTTGACGGTGGGGCCTGCGGCAGAGGACCTGCGGGGCGGGCCGCTGATCTCTGCCCGGCAGAAACAGATTGTCGAGGACTACCTGAAACAGGGCGCGGACCTGCCGGTGGCGGCACAGGGGGAAATCGTGAGCCAAGCGCCGGAAAACGGCGCCTACGTCCGCCCCACCCTGTTTGCCGATGTCCCTGAGGACCATGTGCTGGCGCGCGAAGAGATTTTTGGCCCGGTGCAGGTGCTGATCCCGTTTGAGACCGAAGAGGACGCCCTGCGGGTTGCCAATGCCACCGAATTCGGGCTGGTGGCCAGCGTCTGGACCCGTGACGGGGCGCGGCAGATGCGGCTGGCGAAACGCCTGCACGCGGGCCAGGTGTTCCTCAACAACTACGGCGCCGGCGGCGGGGTGGAACTGCCGTTTGGCGGGGTTGGCAAATCCGGCCACGGGCGGGAAAAAGGGTTTGAGGCCCTCTACGGTTTTTCGCAATTGAAGACCGTCGCGGCACATCACGGCTAGGATGAAAAATTAGGTCAGCACTGTTACCCCAATGTTTCGCGCGCGAAACATTGGGGCAGAGAGGCTGCCACTAATTATGCTGCTTGGCAGGAAAACCGCAGCTAGACTGGCGAAGAGTTATCAGACTATTACTGCCTGCCGCTCTTGCTCGCCGACACCGAAAACGCGCTTGTAGCGGTCGATTTCCTCTGCCGGGCCCATCGCCTTTTCCGGGTTGTCGGACAGTTTCACGGTGGGCCGCCCGTTGGCCGCAACCGCCTTGCAGACCAGCGAGAATGGCGCCAGCGCGTCATCCGGCACCAGCTTGCGGAAGTCGTTGGTCAGCAACGTGCCCCAGCCAAAGGAAACCTTGGTGCGGCCCGAGAACTGCGCGTGCAGGTCCTGGATCTGCTGCCCGTCCAGGCCATCGGAGAAGATCACCCGTTTCTCTGCCGGGTCCTCGCCGCGCGCCTTCCACCAGTTGATCGCCACCTCGGCGCCCTTGGCGGGGTCGCCGCTGTCGATGCGGATGCCGGTCCAGCCGGCCAGCCAGTCCGGCGCGCGGTCGAGAAAACCCTGGGTGCCATAGGTATCCGGAAGGATGATGCGCAGGTTGCCCTCGTGCTCGTCATGCCAGTCGGACAGCACGTCGTAGGGAGCCTGCGCCAGTTCCGCGTCACTCTCCGCCAATGCGGAATAGACCATCGGCAGCTCATGGGCGTTGGTGCCGATCGCCTCCACCTCGCGGCGCATGGCGATAAGGCAGTTGGAGGTGCCGGTGAATTTCTCGCCCAGCCCTTCGATCATTGCCTGCACGCACCAGTCCTGCCACAGGAAGGAATGGCGGCGGCGGGTGCCGAAATCGGCGATGGTAAGGTCCTCCACCTCGCGCAAGCGTTCGATCTTTTCCCAAACGCGGGTCATGGCGCGGGCGTACAGCACCTGCAGTTCAAACCGGCCCATGCTGTTGATCACTGCCCGGCTGCGCAGCTCCATCAGCACGGCAAGGGCGGGAATTTCCCACAGCATGACCTCGTGCCATTTGCCCTCGAACGTCAGCTCGTACTGATCGCCCTTGCGCTCCAGGTGGTAGGGCGGCAGGCGCAGACCTTCGAACCATTCCATGAAATCGGGGCGGAACATCTGGCGTTTGCCGTAAAAAGTATTGCCGCGCAGCCAGGTGCTTTCGCCGCGGCTGAGCGACAGCGAGCGGATGTGGTCCAGCTGTTCACGCAACTCTCCCTCGTCGATCAGTTTCGCCAGCGGCACATGCGCCGAACGGTTGATCAGCGAGAAGGTGACGGTGGTGTCCGGCTTGTTGCGGAACACCGACTGGCACATCAAAAGCTTGTAGAAATCAGTATCAATCAGCGACCGGACGATCGGGTCGATCTTCCATTTGTGATTGTAGACGCGGGTTGCAATATCCACCGGCGGCCTCGTGCATAAGGGTCACCGATTGATAGGACAGCACGGCAGCCGGGGCAAGGAGATCAGCCCGCGCGGCGGCTTTGCGCCTGCGGCGCCAGCCGGGCCAGCAGTGCCAGCAGCTTGGGCTTGCTGATCGGCTTGCTCATGAAATCGTCCATGCCGGCCTCCAGGCAGGCCTTGCGGTCGGAGTCAAAGGCATTGGCGGTCAGCGCCACAATCACCGGCTGCGGCCGGGCCAAAGCACGGATTGCGCGGGTGGCTTCCAGCCCGTCCATTTCCGGCATCGACATGTCCATAAGGATGACATCCGGCGCAAAGGCTTCGAACTGCGCCACCGCCTCGCCGCCATCCTGGGCAAAGGCCAGCTCGACAGGCGCGGCGTGCAGGAATTTCTCCACCAGAAGCCGGTTCACGGCGTTGTCCTCTGCGACCAGCACCCGCAAACCGTCCAGCGCCGCAGCGTCGCCCGGTGCCGCGGGTTCAGGCAGCGCGGCGGTTTCATCCTGCGCGTCCTGCAGGAGGAGACGAACCGCAAAACAGGAGCCCCTGCCTAATTCCGAGGATACGGCGATGCTGCCGCCCATGGCCTCTGCCAGGCGGCGGGAAATGGCCAGCCCCAGGCCGGTGCCGCCAAACCGGCGGCTGATGGCGGCATCGGCTTGCGAAAACCGCTCAAACACATCCCCCAGCTTGTCCTCGGCGATGCCGATGCCGCTATCCGTCACCGAAAACGTCAGCTCATACCCGCCTGCCGCGGGAGTGCCGCCCAGCGCCACCGAAACCCGGCCCCGCTTGGTGAACTTGATCGCATTGCCGGTCAGGTTCATCAGGATCTGCCGGATCCGCCTGTCATCCCCATACAGCTGTTCAGGCAGGTCATCCTGGATCTCCAGCGCCAGGTCCAGCCCCTTGGCATCCGCCTGGGCCTGCAGCAGACGGATGGTGGTTTCGAAACAGGCACGGGGGTCAAAGCTGACCGGGCTGAGCGTGAGCTCCTCTGCCTCCATCTTGGAGAAATCGAGAACATCATTGATCAGCCCCAGCAGCATGTCCGCGGAGCTGAGGATTGTATCGGCGTAAAGCGCCTGCTCCTTGCTGAGACCGCTGTCGCGCAACAGCTGTGCCATCCCGATTACCCCGTTCATCGGAGTGCGGATTTCGTGGCTCATGGTCGCCAGGAAGTCCGATTTGGCACGCGCGCCTTCCTCCGCCGCGGCGCGTGCTTCTTCCAGCTGCTGGGCATGTTCCTTGGCGGCGGTGATGTCGCGCTCCACCGCGATCAGGGTTTCCAGCTTGCCGGCGCTGTTCAGCATCGGCACCTGGCTGGTTTCGATCCAGACCAGCCGCCCGTCCTTGCAGCGGTTGCGGATCTCAACCCGGACCGGCTGGGCATAGCGGATACTGTCCTGCAACATCTTGATTGTGCCGGGATCGGTCTCACCGCTGTTCAGCAGGTCGCCGGGCAGCTGGCCCAGCGCCTCCTCAAAGGAATACCCGGTTATGCGGGTGAAACTGTCATTGACCCAGGTGATCCGCCCTGTCCGGTCCATCAGCATCACACTGTCATTGGCATTTTCCGCTACCAGCGCCAAGCGGCGGGCCTCAATACGCTGTTCCTGCAGGCGGGCGTTCGCGGCCTCCAGCTCCTGCTGCTGGGTGGCGGTGGCCAGATTGTACTGGCGGGTGTTTTCAAAGGTGCGGCGCCCATAGGCCGCCAGCCAGAACATGAAGCCGGTCAAGGTTATGATGCCGACAGCATGCAGCTGCCATTCGGTGGTAAAGCCGCCGCCCGCAACAAGGTCAACCGCAAGCATGGCTGCGGGCACGGCACAGAAGAACACCATCCAGACCACCGAGGCCGGACGGTGGTACGGCAGGGTAATCGCGGCATTCATCGCAATGCCGGCAAGGAAGGCGATGGTGAACAGAATGTCGAGGTGATGGTCGGTATCAACGCCGGTCTCTGCCCAAGGCCAGTATGGCAGGGTGGCGCAGATGCTCATCCCGGTGCCATACACGGCGGCGGAAAAGGTCGTCAGCAGGCGCAGCCGGGATTCAGGAATACCACGGGCTGCCAGGGCTGGAAGGCGCCACAAGCAGTAACTGTCAGCGATATCGCCAATCAGGGCTGCTGCGAACGCCAGAGCGGCAATCCGCACGTCGGTTGCCAGGCCAAGCAGCACGCAAATACCGAGAACAAAGATCTGGCGCGGCCAGAAAGTTTTGTAGCGCCCCTTGGCATAGCGCATCATCAGCTCAGGTGAGCTGTACTTTCTTTCATAGCTGGCCAGCGGGCCGTCTTGCGGCCCCTTCCCCATGTTCATCAGTCAGCCTTGCTGTCCGGACTCCCTGCCAGTGTTAAGTGTAACTGGTTAATATTTGGAAACTTCACCTCAGGATTGAAGCTCGACCCCTGCCTCCTCCATTTGCGTCAATGCGGCCTGGAGAGAGCCATTCAGATCAATGGCACAGCAGGCAGACAGCTGCACCGTCACGCCAAACCCCAGACGTGCCGCATCCAGTGCGGTGAAAGCGACGCAGAAATCGGTGGCCAGCCCGGCCAGTGTCAGATGCGTCATGCCGCGGCTGCGCAGGTATCCTTCCAGCCCGGTGGGCGTGATCTGGTCGTTCTCGAAGAAACCGGAATAGCTGTCGATCGCAGGCCTGAATCCCTTGCGGATTATCAAATCGCCATCGGTGCGCAGGCCCTTGCGGAAGGCCGCGCCTTCAGTGCCCTGAACGCAGTGGTCCGGCCACAGCACCTGTGGGCCATAGGGCATCTCAGTGGTTTCAAACGGCGCTTTGCCCGGGTGCGAGGAGGCAAAGGAGGAATGCCCCGCCGGGTGCCAGTCCTGGGTCAGGATCACGGCATCGAACCGGCCCATCATCGCGTTGATCGGGGCCACCACCTCATCCCCGCCGGGCACCGCCAGCGCGCCGCCGGGGCAGAAATCGTTTTGCACATCGACAACGATCAGGGCGTGGGTCATCGGCATCTCCTATGCTGTGTACACAATATCTAGCGGTACAGGCGGGTCATTGGAACTGTTGCTGCACGACGGCACGCACGCGAGGCGAAAACATACATCCAAACCCCTTGTTTTATTGGGGCTGCCGGGCGGGTTCTTTGACTTGAAAACCCGGGCGCATGGTTCTAAGGGCGGGGCATGTACACGATTGCTGCCCTCTATCACTTCACCCGCTTCCCCGATCCCGCCGCGATCCGGCCGGCGCTTTTGGACCTGTGCCAGGCGCAGGATGTCAAAGGCTCCTTGCTGCTGGCGCAGGAAGGGATCAATGGCACCATCGCAGGCCCGCGCGCAGGCATCGACGCGGTGCTGGCGCATATCAAGGCGCTGCCCGGCTGTGCGGGGCTGGAATGGAAAGAGGCAACCGCTGCCGAGCCGCCGTTCGGCAAGATGAAGGTGCGGCTGAAGAAAGAGATCGTGACCATGGGCCAGCCGGATGTGGATCCGCTGGCGTCTGTCGGGCATTACGTCGAGCCGGAAGAGTGGAACGACCTGATCCGGCAGGACGATGTGGTGCTGATCGACACCCGCAACGATTACGAAGTGGCCATCGGCACCTTTGAGGGCGCGATTGACCCCAAGACCGAGTCTTTCCGCGACTTCCCCGCCTGGTGGGAAGAGAACAAGGACCGTTTTCACAACAAGCGGGTTGCAATGTTCTGCACCGGCGGCATCCGCTGCGAGAAGTCGACCAACTACCTGCTGGGCCAGGGCGTGGAGGATGTCTATCACCTGAAGGGGGGCATCCTGCGCTATCTGGAGGAAATGCCCGCGGAGAACAGCACCTGGGAAGGCGAATGCTTTGTGTTCGACAACCGGGTGTCAGTCGGCCACGGGCTGGCCGAAGGCCCGCATGAACTGTGCCACGGCTGCCGCCGCCCGATCCTGCCAGAGGACAAGGCGCGGCCCGAATTCGAGCAGGGCGTCAGCTGCCACCTGTGCATCGATCAGACCTCGGAAGAAGACAAGATCCGGTTCCGCGAGCGGCAGAAACAGATGCAGCTGGCACGGGAGCGCGGCGAGGACCATCTGGGCAGCATCCCGCTGTAAGCCTGAAAACAGACACTAAAAAAGGCCGCTGCCCATCGGAACAGCGGCCTTTTCGTGTTTTGCGGGGCTGGCAGCGTCAGTCGCTGCTCAGGCCCAAGTAGCTGCGGGTGCTGGCCAGCAGGCCCTCGCCGTGGGCCGGGGCCAGCAAGCCTGCGTGATCCTCGCCTTCGGCTGCGGCCATGTCAGGCAGCTGGTGTGCAATACCCTTGTGGCAGCTGATGCAGGTCTTCTCGCCGGTGAACAGGAAGCGCTCATGCGCGTCCGCCGCCCGCTTGGACTGGCGGGTGATGTCCATCGACTCATCCGAGTGGCAGTTGCGGCATTCCAGGCTGTCGTTTGCCTCAAGCCGCGCCCATTCGTGCTGCGCCAGTTCCAGCCGGTGCTCCAGGAATTTCTCCCGCGTGTTGATGGTGCCGAAGATCTTGCCCCAGACCTCCTTGGAGGCCTGCATCTTGCGGGCGATCTTGTTGGTCCAGTTGTGCGGCACGTGGCAGTCCGGGCAGGACGCCCGCACGCCGGAGCGGTTGGAATAGTGGATCGTCGGCTTCAGCTCCTCGAACACGTTGTCGCGCATTTCGTGGCAGCTGGTGCAGAAGGCCTCAGTGTTGGTGACCTCCAGTGCGGTGTTGAAACCGCCCCAGAAGATGATCCCCATCACAAAGCCGCCCATGGTCAGAAAGCCGAGCGAGAAGTAGGCGCTGGGCCGGCGGATGATCCACCAGAGACGTTTCAGAAAACCCCACATCAGTCAGACCCGCCCTGTTTGGAATGGACGTAGTCCAGCACCTTGTCGACATCGACGAACTCATTTTCGACCAGCGGCCGGGCGTTGGTCTGCACCACGTGGCACTGGGTGCAGAAATAGCGCCGCGGGCTGACCGCGCCGAGGGTCTGGCCCTCGCGGTTCATGAAGTGGGTGACCGAGATCATCGGCGCCTGGCTGACCTCCACCGCGGTGCGGCTGTGGCAGGTCAGGCATTTGTTGGAGTTCAGATCGACCTGGTAGTTGTCGGTCTTGTGCGGGATCAGCGGCGGCTGATCCGGGTAGTTGCGCACCTGGCGGATGTCGGTGTTGACGATGCCGGGGATCTGGGTGGCTTCGCCCT
>JABXIA010000010.1 GCA_013373325.1 Paracoccaceae bacterium | reverse complement strand
GCGCACATAGACCATGCCGTTGATCGAGGAGGAGCCGCCGATCACCTTGCCGCGCGGGCAGACCAGTTCACGCCCGCCCAGATGCGGTTCGGGCTGGGATTTGTAGCCCCAGTCATAGAGCGGCATGTTCATCGGGTAGCTGAGCGCGCCCGGCATCTGGATAAACGGCCCCGCATCGGTGCCGCCGTGTTCGATCACCAGCACCTTTTTGCCGGCTTCGCTGAGCCGGTAGGCCATGGCACAACCCGCAGAGCCGGCCCCGACAATCACATAATCCGCGTTCATTTCTACTCTCCATCCGGCAGCCGGAGGTTCTGGACTGCTGCCGTTTTCGTTTGATTGGGCGGGCGCACGTGGCGCCCTGCCCGGCCGTTGTTTTCAAGCTGCGCGGATCAGAACGCCGCTTCGACGTCGCCCATGCGGACGTAGACCGATTTCACCTGGCTGAAGTGCTTGATCGCCTCTTTCGAATTCTCGCGGCCCACACCCGACGCCTTCACGCCGCCGAACGGCGCCTCGACCGGCGCGTCGTTGTAGGAGTTGATGAAGCAGCTGCCCGCTTCCAGCTGGCCGATCACCCGGTGGGCGCGGCTGAAATCGTTGGTGAAGACGCCGGCGCTGAGGCCGAACTCGGTGTCATTGGCGCGCGCGATCACCTCTTCCTCGGTGTCGAAGTCGAGGACGGACATAACGGGGCCGAAGATTTCCTCACGCGCGATGGTCATATCGTCGGTCACATCGGCAAAGACGGTGGGCTGGATGTAATAGCCCGGCATGTCGGCACGCGCGCCGCCGCAGACAACGCGGGCGCCTTCTTCCTTGCCTTTTTCGATGTAGCCCAGCACGATGTTCATCTGGTTTTCAGTGACCATCGGGCCAAAGCTGGTGGCCTCATCCATCGGGTCGCCGAGGATGGCGTTGCCGGTGCGCTCTGCCAGGCGGGCGAGGAATTTCTCCTTGATGCCCTTCTGCACGAACACGCGGGTGCCGTTGGAGCAAACCTGGCCGGAAGAATAGAAGTTGCCGTTGATGGCGCCGCCGACGGCGTTGTCGATGTCGGCGTCGTCGAAGATGATCAGCGGCGACTTGCCGCCCAGTTCCATGGTGACGTGCTTCATGCCTGCCGCTGCGGCGGCATAGACCTTCTTGCCGGTCGGCACCGAGCCGGTCAGCGAGACCTTGTCAACGCGCGGGTCGGTGACCAGCGCGCCGCCGACCTCACCCATGCCCTGGATTACGTTGTAGATACCGGCCGGGGCGCCCGCCTCATGCAGGATCTCTGCCACCTTCAGGGCGCAGAGCGGCGTCGTCTCAGATGGTTTGAATACCATCGAGTTGCCGCAGGCCAGCGCGGGCGCACCTTTCCAGCAGGCGATCTGGGTCGGGTAATTCCAGGCGCCGATGCCGACGCAGAGGCCCAGCGCCTCGCGCACGGTGTAGACCCAGTCCTCGCCCATCGGGATGTGCTCGCCGGTCAGAGAGCCTGCCAGGCCGCCGAAGTATTCCAGCGCGTCGGCGCCGGAGGTGGCGTCGGCCACCAGGGTTTCCTGCAGCGGCTTGCCGGTGTCGTAGGTTTCCAGAACCGATAGTTCGTGGTTGCGCTCGCGCATGATGTCGGCAGCGCGGCGCAGGATGCGGCCGCGCTCGGTGCCGGTCATCTTGGCCCAGGCTTTCTGGGCTTCCTTGGCGGTGGCGAGCGCCTGTTCGACGATTGCCGGCGTGGCGGCATAGACAGTGGCGATCTGCTCACCTGTCGCGGCGTAGATCACCGGGATCGGGGTGCCGGCGGTATCCTCGACGTATTCGCCGTTGATGAAGTGGCTGGCCTTGGGCTGTGCGGGATGTGTCATGTCAGAACCAGTGCTTGTTCATTGCGGTAAGAAATTCAGGAGAAACATCAATTCCCGATGCGTCTCCAATGACAGAGTCGATACCGCACTTCGGGCAGATCGCCGTCCACTGCTGTTGCGGGTCTTCGTCATCGCACCAGTCGGAAATCTGCGACGGCGAAAATAAAGCAGTGCAGTGAAAGCAGCCGCATTTCTGGCTGCGTTCAATCTCGGAGCGGTGGCGGGAACTGTGCCCGTGTGCGGTTTTCAACTCGGATGGGGTCATTGCTATTCTCCGCGGGGAAAGCGTTTGCTTTCCTCGAGGTTGTCGAGATTCATGTGGTTGCGCATGTAGCGCTCTGAGGCCTTTTGCAGCGGCTGGTAATCCCAGGGGTAATAGCCGCCCTGGCGCAGCGCCTCATAGACGACCCAGCGGCGGGCCTGGCTGGCGCGCACCTCTGCGTCGAAGGTCTCCAGGTTCCAGCGGGCCTCCGACTTGGCGCGCAAGGATTCCAGCGTGCCGGCATGGGCCGGATCGTCCGCCAGGTTGTTCAGCTCGTGCGGGTCGGCCGCCAGATCGAACAGCTGATCGGGGTCCAGGGCGCAGCGGTTGTACTTCCACTTGCCGTAGCGGAGCGACACCAGCGGCGCATAGGACGCTTCGGCCGCGTATTCCACGGCGACCGGTTCGGTGCGTTCCGTTCCATTGGCCAGCGGCACCAGGTTCTGGCCGTCGGTCCAGGGTTCGATTTCTGCCATGTCGACACCGGCCAGTGCGCCCAGCGTCGGGGTCACGTCCAGCGTGGACACCGGGGTTTCAATGAGGCCCGCAGGCAGGTCCGGCGCCGAGATCATCAGCGGCACGCGGGAGGACCCCTCGTAGAAGCTCATCTTGAACCAGAGGCCGCGCTCGCCCAGCATGTCGCCGTGATCGGAGACAAACAGGATGATCGCTTCCTGCCGGGTGGTTTCCAGCACGTTCAGGATCTCGCCGATCTTGTCATCCAGGTAGGAGATATTGGCGAAATAGGCGCGGCGGGAGCGTTTGATGTTCTCCTCAGTAATGTCGAAGCTGCACCAGTCGTTGGCGTCAAAGATCCGCTGCGCGTGCGGGTCGTGGTCCTCGTAATCCATCGCCGGGACTTCGGGCAGCAGGTGCTCGCAGTCCTCGTAAAGATCCCAGTATTTGCGGCGCGCCACATAGGGGTCGTGCGGATGGGTGAAGGAGACGGTGACGCACCAGGGGCGGTCGTCCAGCCCGCGCGACAGCTCATAGAGCTTGGCGGTGGCGTTGTAGGCGACCTCGTCGTCGTATTCCATCTGGTTGGAGGTTTCTGCCACCCCTGCCCCGGTGACACTCCCCATGTTGTGGTACCACCAGTCGATGCGTTCGCCGGGTTTGCGGTAGTCAGGCGTCCAGCCGAAGTCGGCCGGGTAAATGTCGGTGGTCAGCCGGTCCTCGAACCCGTGCAGCTGGTCGGGGCCGACAAAGTGCATCTTGCCGGAGAGGCAGGTGTAGTAGCCCGCGCGGCGCAGGTGATGGGCATAGGTCGGGATGTCGCTGCGGAATTCGGCGGCGTTGTCATAGACGCCGGTGCGCGAGGGCAACTGGCCTGACATGAAGGAGGCGCGGCCCGGCGCGCAGAGCGGCGACGCGGTATAGGCGTTCTTGAAGCGGGCCGAACGCTCCGCCAGTTTCTTCAGGTTCGGCGCGTGCAGCCATTCGGCGGGGCCGTCCGGGAAAAGCGTCCCATTCAACTGGTCAACCATCAGGATCAGGATATTCGGGGCACTCATCGCGGACCTCCCAAGTATTGGCGATGCTTTGCAAAGGCGCCTGGCAGGCCCGAAGGCGCTGCCAGGCAGTTAAAGGCTGGTCCCCTCATTCGGGGAAACTTGGGGGCCAGCCGGGAGACCGCCCTTAGTGGGCTGTCTTGATCTTTTCGAAGTCGAGCGTGTTTTCCTCGGGCGAGGCGTCGATGCTCATCACTTCGCTGCGCTTGAAGGCCACGATGTAGGCCAGGCAGGCCACATAGATGGCGATCACGATGGTGCCGATCCACTGGATCTGCAGCCACTGGCTCTGGAAGGCCAGGGTCAGGCCAAAGAGCACAACCGCGTTGCCGAGCACGTAAGGAATTGTGCCGAAACGCTTGGCCGTCAGGTTCAGGTTGTCGGTGTAAAGGCGGATCAGCGAGTCAAAGGAATTGACCACGAAGATGATGCCCACAGCGACCATGGAGACGTTGATCAGCAGCGTCGTTTCGATGCTGTTCAGGTGGTAGTAGTACAGGACCGAGAACCACACGCCCAGCGGGATCGACGGGAAGATCAGCAGCGCTGCCAGAACCTGCCAGGTGCGCAGGCCGCCGACAAAGCGGGAGGTGAACTGGCCGATCATGATCGACCATGCGAACCACCAGAACAGGTAGAACTCATGATAGTCGGTCAGCGGCAGG
>JABXIA010000342.1 GCA_013373325.1 Paracoccaceae bacterium | reverse complement strand
GATGGCGTCGCGCTGTTCGCCGGTGGTGGCGGGGGTGTTGGTGTCGCGCGCCTCCCAGGCGGCTTCGATCGCTGCTTCCAGCTGGGCGTTGGACATGGGGGTTCCTCCGGCATCGGTTTGAGTCGCAGCTTCATAGCGGCTATCGCGGTGCAGGTCATGCCCGGATTGCGTCCAAATTGCCGCCCCGGACGGCGTTTTGCGGGGTTCCGGCGGCTTAGCGCACCCGGCGCAGATGGCGGCGCAGGATTTCACAGGCGGCAGCAGGGTCGCGGCGCGCCATCGCCTGAACGATGGCAGCGTGGTCGGCGTCGACCCGGCGGGTCCACTGGTGCTGCCAGTTGGCAAACAGGTGGCGGGCAGCGGCAATGTGCAGATCGTCTATCGAGGCCAGCAGCCGCGGCATTGCGCAAGGCGCCAGAATCACCCGGTGGAACGCGCGGTTGAGGCGTTCCCAGCTGGCCATGTCCTCTGCCGCATCACAGGCCAGCCGGGCGGCCTCTGCCGCCGCGGTATCCTCCGGCGTCAGGCGGGCGAAGGCATGGGTGAGGGCCAGAACCTCCAGCGCCACACGCATTTCGATTACTTCGCGGATCTCGGAGGGGTCCAGCGCGCTGACCCTGGTGCCGCGGCGGGGTTCGGATTGCGCCAGCCCATGCGCCTCCAGCCGCAACAGCGCCTCGCGCACCGGCACGTGGCTGGCCTCGAACTCGCGGGCGATATGGTCCTGGCGCAGCTTCTCCCCGGCAGGCAGGCTGCCGGTGATGATGCGCTCGCTCAACGCCTGGTAGATGGTATCGGCAATGGTTGCGGACATGTACTGGCGATAACCGGGCGGCTGGCTGCCCGCAAGGGTTATCCCAGCGGGTCCGGAGCGATGTTGCCGCCGCATACCAGAACCGCCACGCGTTCTCCCGGGGCGGGACGGTAGGCACCGCACATCAGCGCGGCCAGCGCCGTTGCGCCGGCGGGTTCCACCAGGATCCGCCGCTCGCGCCAGAGCGCAGCCTGGGCTTCGGTGATGGCGCTGTCCGGCACGGTCAGAGAGCCGATGCCCTGCGTCGCGGCAAGCTCAAAACAGATGCTGCCGATGCGCTTGGCGCCCAAGGCGTTGGCCGCAACGCCGGAGACGTCAACATCGACAGGCTGTCCTGCCGCCAGCGCCGCGTTCAGCGCACAGGCGGTTTCCGGCTCCACCGCGACAATCTTCCTGGCGCCCTGGAACCAGGCCATTGCGCCCCCGATCAGTCCGCCGCCTCCGACAGCGATCAGCAAGGTATCGGCCGCCAGCCCCTGGGCCTGCCATTCGGCAAAGCAGGTTCCCTGGCCCGCAACGGTGGCAGGTGCGTCATAGGCGTGGACCTGCATGGCGCCGGTTTCCTGCTCGTAAGCCTGCGCCTGTTCCAGCGCGTTGGCATAGGCGCCGGGCACCACCTGCAGATCGGCGCCGGTGCGCTCGATCAGGGACATCTTGGCGGGGCCCGCCATCTCCGGCACATAGATCCGCGCCTTGTGGCCCAGCTGATGCGCCGCATAGGCCGCCGCGGCGCCGTGATTGCCGCCGGAGGCCGCGACCAGGCCGGCGGCCGGAACCGCCTGGCTCAGCAGCGTGTTGAAGGCGCCGCGGGCCTTGAAGCTGCCGGTGTGCTGCATGTGCTCCAGCTTCAGCTCCACCGGGAAGTTCAGTCCGAACGCCTGGGTTTGCAGCACCGGTGTCTGCTGCACATGGGGGCGGATACGCTCTGCCGCTGCTGTGATTTCCTGCTGCCAATTCATGTGTTCTTCTCCCCGCTCACTCAGCGCGCAGCTTATCCGAGCGGCGCCGGGGCGCAAGCCGGCCGCGCCAGTTCCTGCATTCTTGATTGGCGCTAACGGTCAAGGGCGGCTACAAAGGAAGTCCTGTTTATTTTGACCTGGATTGCCCATGACCGAAGACCGCCACAGCCGTTTCAGCGACGCCCATACCGACCGGAACCGGGCTGAGCATGTGCCCGCCACGCCGCAGACACGGTCGCCTGCCTACCGTCTGGCGTTCGCCGACCAGGATTTCATGTACCGGGAGGAATTGCGCCCGGTGCGGTTGCAGCTGGAGCTTCTGAAACCGGAGCTGATGCTGAACGAGCGCGGCATCGAAAGCACCATCGTGATGTTCGGCGGCGCCCGCATTCCGGATCCGGAGCACAAGGATAAGGCGCGCACCCAGACGCTGGCCGATCTGTCGCATTTCTATGACGAGGCGCGCGAGTTCGCGCGGCTTATGACGGCAAAATCAAAGGAGAGCGGCGGACGCCAGAATGTCGTGGTGACAGGCGGCGGCCCCGGCGTGATGGAAGCGGGCAACCGCGGCGCAGCGGATGCGGGCGGCCATTCCATCGGCCTGTCGATCGTGCTGCCGCATGAGCAGGCGCCCAACGGCTATGTGACGCCGGACCTCAGCTTCAACTTCCACTATTTTGCGATCCGCAAGATGCACTTCCTGATGCGGGCACGGGCAATCAGCGTGTTCCCGGGCGGTTTTGGCACCCTGGATGAGCTGTTCGAAAGCCTGACCCTTATCCAGACCGGACGGATGGAGCGCGTGCCGTTCCTGCTGTTCGGCAAGGACTTCTGGGACAAGATCATCAATTGGGCGGCGCTGGCCGATGCTGGCACCATTTCGGAACAGGATCTGGACCTGTTCCGGGTGGTCGACACCGCGCAGGAGGCGGTGCGGATCATCGAAAACTGGGAGCCGGCGCCGCCGCGCGAATCCCTTCCGGGGCGCGAGCGCTAAACGCCAGGGCGGGTTTCAGCTGCTGCCGGGCTCAGGCGAGTTCCGGCGTCAGCGTTCCGATTTCATCGCCCGTGGTCAGCCGGGTGAGGACCGGCGTGCCTGCCACAGTCTTCACCGCATAGCCATAGCCGCGCAGGCGGAATTTCCACTCCCGCGGGCTCAGTGCCTTCTGCCGTTCGCTGCGGATCAGTTCCAGAACGCTGGGGTCAACGGGCGCGGCCTGTTTGTCTGACGGTTGCATAAGACGATTACCTTTCAAAACATTTGTCCATGCATTGGAAACTGTCCCCGGCAGATGGCGGAATTTGTTCCGGTCTGGGGTGAAAGTGTGGCGGCGGCTGATTGGTGCCATCCCGCAACACACCGCCCGCAGCAGGGCCGGTCAGTCATGCGGCCGGTTCCGGCCCGCAGCTGAGCGGATGATTTTCGCTGATTTCCATCCGTGATCATGCAAACTGAGACTGCGACCGCGGAAGTGAACGGGTTTCGCCCGGAAGCGGGCTAAACTTGGCCACATTTACAAACAAAAACCTACCGGCGGTTGAGCAGTGGAGAAGCTTGATGTCCGAAGTCACAGACTACACAGCGCTATTGGCGTATATGTCCAGCGACAGTTTCAGATGGAACAGCCTGTCTGATCTGGGAACCAGAACGGTGGTGACCTACAGTTTCACCAGCGCCAGCGAACTGGACCCCGTCAGCAGCGATCCTTACGGGGCCTACCGCTATTGGGCTTTCGACAGCCAGCAGCGGGAGTACTTCCGCAGGGCCCTGGACGAGTTCGAGGAAGCTTCGGGTGTGATCTTTGTCGAAACCAGCGGCCCGGCGATGATCAATGTTTTCGGCTATGATGGCGGTTCGGCCGCGGGATGGGCGGATTATCCCTGGGCCAGCAGCTATTCGACCAACGAGGGCCGCCTGGCGATCGAGGGCGGCAACATAATGCCCGGGTCCTTCGGTTACGAGACGGTTCTGCATGAGATCGGCCATGCGCTGGGCCTGAAACACCCGCATGATGGTGACACCACCCTGGCTGATCACCTGGACACCCAAGCAAACACCGTGATGACCTATACCTATGCCGGCTACAACGTGACTGAGCTGGGAACCTTCGACGTGCAGGCCCTGCAGCATATCTACGGCAGCAGCGCGGGAACAGCAGAGTGGAGCGTGCGGGTCAAATCCAGTGGCATGGTGGTGATCGACACCAGCGCCGCAGCTGAAACGGTGCTGGCGGTTGGCCAGTCGAGCAAGGTTTATGGCCGCGGCGGCAGCGACACACTGATCGGACGCGAGGCTGGCGACAAACTGATTGGCGGCACCGGTCTGGATACCCTTATCGGCGGGTACGGCGAGGACCGGCTGTTTGGCGGCAAAGGAGCAGACGTCCTGATCGGTGGTCTGGACGATGATGAATATTCCGGCAGCACGGGTGAAGCTGACAAGCTGGTTGGCGGCGGCGGCTGGGATACCCTATCCGGCGGAGCCGGAGATGACACGCTGGTGGGCGGTAACGGCCGCGACCGCCTGATCGGCGGCGACGGATCGGACCAGCTGACCGGCGGCCGCCACGCGGACACCTTTGTGTTCGTCTCGGCTGATTATTACGAACAGGAAGTGATCACGGATTTCGGAGTCGGCGGCGACAAGATCGAGTTCTCGGGCACGTCTGTGGACAGCTTCAGCGACCTGTTGATCAGCCAAAGCGGCGGCAGCACGTTCATCAGCTACTACGGGCAATATGAGATTGAGCTTACCGGCTTCACCGGCACACTCACCCAGGACGACTTCCTCTTTACCTGAGGCGGCCGGGTACCTTGCCGCGCAGGGGCCGGAACCGGGTTACTTCATCCCGGCTTCGGCCTCGATCTGCTTGCGGCTCTTGCGGGCACGTTCGGTCGCTGACTTCAGCTGGCCGCAGGCCGCCATGATATCATCGCCGCGGGTTTTGCGGATCGGCGAGGCATAACCCGCCTGATAGATGATATTGGCAAACGCCCGGATCCGGTTGTTGGAAGACCGCTTGTACGGGCTGCCCGGCCATTCGTTGAACGGGATCAGGTTGATCTTGGCCGGGATATTGTAACGCTTGATGTGATCGATCAGGCGGTGCGCGTCCTCGTCGGTGTCGTTCACGCCGTCCAGCATCACGTATTCAAAGGTGATCCGCTCTGAATTCGATGCCTTGGGATAATCCGCCAGTGCCTGCAGCAGCTCGTCGATGTTCCAGCGCTTGTTGATCGGCACCAGCACGTCGCGGGTTTCGTTGGTGGTGGCGTGGAAGGAGATTGCCAGCAGGCAGCCGATTTCCTCAGCCGTGCGGGCAATTTCCGGCACCACGCCGGAGGTCGACAGGGTAATGCGGCGGCGGGACAGCGAAATGCCCTCAGGGTCCATCGCGATCTTCATCGCGTCGCGCACGTTGTCGAAATTATAGAGCGGCTCGCCCATGCCCATCAGCACGATGTTTGACAGCAGCCGCGTCTCGTCCTTGGGGGCGCCCGGCACCGGCCATTCCTCCAGATCGTCGCGCGCCATCATCACTTGGCCGACAATCTCCGCCGGCGTCAGGTTGCGCACCAGCTTCTGGGTTCCGGTGTGGCAGAAGGAGCAGGTCAGCGTGCAGCCCACCTGGCTGGAGATGCACAGGGTACCGCGGTCATCCTCGGGGATGTAGACCACCTCGACCTCATGGCCGCCATTGATCCGCACCAGGTATTTGCGGGTGCCGTCGGTCGACACCTGCTTGCTCACCACCTCGGGGATGCGGATCTCAAACACTTCCGCCAGCTGCGCGCGGTAGGCTTTGGCCAGGTTGGTCATGTCGGCAAAGTCGCGCTTGCCCCACTGGTAGATCCACTGCCAGATCTGGCCGACCCGCATCTTGGCCTGCTTCTCCGGTGTGCCGTGTTCGATCAGAACTTCGCGCATCCGCTCGCGGGTCAGTCCGACAAGATTGATCTTGCCGCCCTCGGGGTCTTTCCGGGGCAGGGTCATTACGTCCTGGGTGATCGGCGCGCTGGCGGTCATGGCAAAAGCCTCGGGTCATGGTGAGCGGATGCGGCTCTATATAGGATTTCGAACAGAGATCAAAAGGAATCCTGTGAAAAAGCCGACGCAGACCGCTACCGGGCGTAGCGCATCAGCTCGTCAACTCTGGCACGGCCAAGCGACGTCCAGCAGGAGCGGATTGCAATGCCTGTGCCGGAACCGCCGCCGTATGTTGCCCCGACAAAGGCGCAATGCTCCTCGCGATAGGCCTCCCAGGCCCTTTGCCCTGCATCAAGCGCCGGAACCGCAACAGCCCGTTCAGTGATGCTGTCCAGTTCCTCAGCGGCCTCCTGTGCAAAACGCAATGCCGTGGCCAGCGCGGCTTCCACGCGCTCCTCGTCATCGGCAACACATTCGCCGATTGCCACCTGAGAGCCAGCATCGCCGCACTCCAGCGCGGGATCGGCAAATCCGGGCGTCGCAGCCAGAAAAAGACAGCAAGCAACATGGCGCAGCATGGCGGTACCTCCTGCCTCATATTACGCGCCGCTCCGGTCTGAAACAAGAAAACCCCGGCGATGGCCGGGGTTTGCCCTGTCTGCACACGGGGCGTGGCTTACTTGCTGCAGCGCTTTTCCGCGTCTTCCAACGCAGCGGTGAACCCCAGCAGCGAGAAGGTGTCCTTGGTCTGGGTGCCCCGCGCCGAACGTGCCGTCAGCACCGCATCGGCGCCGCGCTTCATGGCGGTGACGATCTTGGCATCATCCGCAGGCGTTGCCGGCCAGGCCCACTCGCCCTCGGTGAACAGCTCGAACTCGGAATCACCGATTGCCATGTTGACGGTCGAACCCGGCGCAAACGGATAGCCGCCGGTAAAGCTCACCTCGCCCTTGGGCGCATCGCTGCTGCGGAAGGTGACAAACAGCTGGATCTCGCTGCGGCGCACCGCAACGACGCGGCCGTCGCGGGTGTTGACGGTCTCCTTCGGCTGTGAAACCCCCCAGCATTCGTTCGGGTCAGTACCCTCGAAAACGCTCCAATCCACCTTGGCCGCAACCCGGTTGTTCGACGTTTCCTGTGCAGTTGCGGTGGTTGCCAATGCTGCCAGACACAGGCCCGCAGCCACGCGGGCGAGTTTCAATGCCATTTGTCCCGACTCCAAGACTTTTCTTTCATACCTCAAATCAAGCAAAGGGTCCGCAGCGTTCAACCGCTGTCTGGTCCCGATCCCTTCGCTTGCGCTACACAAGCACACTAACGTAATTAGCACCACGGGCGAAAGTGCGTTTTGGCAGGATTTCGCCCAGAAAACATAAGGGGAGACATCATGCCGAATCCAGTGCCAATGGCCGAAGTCTGGCGCGGCCCGCTGCTGGAAAGCCTGCATCTGGGCCATGCCGTCATCTGTGACGACAGCGGTCAGGTGGTACGCAGCTGGGGCGATCCGGACGCGGTCATCTATCCGCGCAGCTCCGCCAAGATGATCCAGGCGCTGCCGCTGATCACCTCCGGTGCTGCCGCGCGGTATGGTTTGAACCCGGAACAATTGGCGCTGGCCTGCGCGTCGCACAACGGCGCGCACATTCATACCGACCGGGTGAATGCCTGGCTGGGCCAGCTGGGCATGAGCGATGACGACTTCCGCTGCGGCCCGCAGCTGCCGGACGACATCCCCGCACGCAATGAGTTGATTAAGACCGACAACAGCCCGTGCCAGGTCCACAACAATTGTTCCGGCAAGCACGCGGGTTTTTTGACCCTGAACCAGTACCTGGGCGGCAATGCCGAATACATCGAGGTGGACCACCCGGTGCAGCAGGCCTGCCTTGCGGCGTTTGAGGAAACCACCGGTCAGGACAGCCCTGGCTATGGCATCGACGGCTGCTCGGCGCCGAACTTTGCCACCACCGTTACTGGGTTGGCGCGCTCAATGGCCTGGTTCGCCAGCGCCGCGGACCGTTCCGACCGCGCGTCTGAGGCCGCGCAGCAGCTGGTTGCCGCCATGACTGCCCATCCTGAGCTTGTGGCAGGCGAAACCCGCTGCTGCACCAACCTGATGCGGGCGATGGGCGGCAAGGTGGCGATCAAAACCGGGGCTGAGGCGGTGTTCATCGCCATCCTGCCGGAACAGAAGCTGGGCGTTGCGCTGAAGATCTCCGATGGCAGCACCCGTGCTAGCGAATGCGCTATTGCAGCGCTGATGGTCAGCCTCGGCGTGCTGGATGCGGATCACCCGGAGACCAGCAAATACATAAACAAGATGCTTTACAGCCGCCGCGGGCTGGAATGCGGTTCCATCCGCCCCGCCGCCGAACTGCTGTTCTGAAAACAAATGCCCCGGTTCAGGACCGGGGCATTTTCTTACATTTCCATGTCGATGATTTCAGCGACTTCTACCGAGCCGCTGCCATCTGCCACCATCGGGCAGCCCTTGGCCATCTCGCAGGCCGCGTCCTGATCCGCAGCTTCTACCACCGAATAGCCTGACAGCGGATTGGCGCCGCCATTATCGACCACCCCGCCGGCGCTGACGGTCTTGGACATCCCAACCGGTGCACCCGGCACCTTCAGGGCATCGCCCATACCTCCCATCCAGTCTTTCCAGGCCTGCATGACCCTGGCGCCTTCTTCCTCGCTTTCCGGGGTCTTGCCGCCGTGATAGGCAAAAATGAACTGTGGCATTGGTCTACTCCCTTGGTTTTGTTGACGGATCAGGTCTTTGCCGCTAGCAGCGCCTCCAGTTTGCGCAGGGTGGAGGTCCAGCCCTCTTCGTGGCGGGCGGCAATGCCGTCATCGCCCAGATCCCGGTGGTCGACCACCAGCGTGGCACCATTTTCAGCGGCTGCGACGGTCAGGGTCACATGGCTCTCATCGCCGCGGCTGCCGTCGTCGCCGTGCCAGGCCCAGGTGAAGCCAACCGATTTCGGCGCATCCACATGGGTCACCTGGCCGGAAACATGGAACCGCTGGCCGTCACTGTTCTGCATGACCGAATACCAGGGGCCGGTGCGGCTCAGGTTCAGGTCATGTTCCGGAATGGTAACCCCTTCCGGTCCCCACCATTGCAGCAGCTTGTCCGGCGTGGTCACCCAGGCAAACAGTTTCTCCGGGCTGACCGGAAATGTGCGCTTCAGCTGCAGGTCGCTCATGCCTCGTCCTCCATCAGTGCCGCTTCCAGCCTGTCCAGGCTTCCTTCCCAGAAGGTTTTGCGCGACTGGGTCCACTCGGCAATCATCCGCAGCCCTTCCGGGCAGGCGGAGTACAGCCGCTTGGTGCCCTCAGCGCGCTGAGTGACCAGCCCGGCCTCGCGCAAGACCTTCAGATGGCGCGAGACTGCGGGCGCAGAAATGCCTGCGCCAGGGGCCAGATCACCGGCGGGCAGTTCGCCCTCAGTAATCAGCTGATCCACGATCATCAGGCGGGTTTCGTCCGACAGCGCGGCAAAGGATTTCAGAATCGGTGTCATGCTACTTATTAGCATGAATGTTAATTAAGGAAAATGTTAAATATGGGGCAAGGCCAGAGCCGGCCTTACATCATATCCCACAGCAGTTTGGCGGCGAGCGAGACAGAGGTCACCACCAGCAGTGGCTTGATCACCTTTGCCCCCTGTTTCCTGGCCAGCCCCGCACCCGCCCGCGCACCGGCAATCTGGGCGCAGCCCATCAGCAGGCCGGTGATCCACCAAGGGGTCGCAAAGAAGGAAAACGCCAGCAGACCGCCTGCATTGGAGGCGAAATTCAGCAGCTTGGTATGGGCGGTTGCACGCAGGATGCCGTAGCCCGCCAGCGACACAAAGGCGAGCATGTAGAAGCTGCCCGCGCCAGGCCCCAGCAGCCCGTCATAGGCCCCGCACAGCGGAACGATGAGCGCGGTGAACAGGGCAGGGGACAGGCGCCGGTGCCGGTCGAGATCGTCCAGCCCCTTCTTCAGCGCAAAGAAAATGGCGATCCCGATCAGCAGTACCGGCAGAATCACCCGAATCCACTCAGTCGGCAGGTAGGCCACCAGAAACGCACCCGCAACTGCCGCTGCAAAGGCGATCAGTGCTGGCCCGATCTGCGTCTTCAGGTCTACATGCCCGGCCCGCGCATAGGTGAAGGCGGCGGTCGCTGCGCCGAACAGCCCTTGGATCTTGTTGGTCGACAGTGCCGTCACCGGATTGGCCCCTGCCAGCAGCAGGACCGGGACCGTGATCAGCCCGCCGCCGCCTGCAATTGCGTCAATGAACCCGGCGGCAAACCCCGCCGCCAGCAACAGCAGCAGGGTCTCAATACCCACTTCCAGCATGCGATGTTCAGTCCTTGAATTCGTCCTGGGCATAGCCCTGGATGTACAAAAGCGCCGTCAGGTCGCCGTGGTTGATGCGGATATTGCATTCCGCCGCGACTGAGGGTTTGGCATGCAGCGCCACGCCTGCGCCCGCGCGCTTCAGCATCCCCAGGTCATTGGCGCCATCACCAACCGCGATCACATCCGCCTCAGCGATTCCAAGCCGGCTGGAGATCTGCTCCAGTGCCTCTACCTTGGCCTCCCGCCCCAGAATCGGCCGGCCTGCCGCGCCGGTCAGCTTGCCGTCCTCTGTCAGCAGCGTGTTTGCGCGGTTCTCGTCAAAGCCCAGTACTTCTGCGACCCGTGCCGTGAACGCCGTGAAACCGCCGGAAACCAAGGCCGCATAGGCGCCATCCGCCTTCATCGTTGCCAGCAGCTGCTTGCCGCCGGGCATCAGCGTGATGCGCTCTTCCAGAACCTTGGCGATCACCGTCTCCGGCAGCCCCTTCAACAGCCCGACCCGCTCTGTCAGCGCGCCTTCGAAATCCAGTTCGCCGTTCATCGCCCGCGCGGTGATGTCCTTCACCCGCGCGCCGACGCCTGCCTCCTCGGCCAGCTCATCAATGCACTCCTGCTGGATCATGGTGGAGTCCATGTCCGCCAGCAGCATCTTCTTCCGGCGCCCGGCGCTGGGCTGAATGATCAGGTCCACACCCATGCCCTGCAGATCTTCCCAGACGTTCCATCGGTTATCCGGCATCTGCTTCAGCGGAAACTCGGCCGCCACTCCCAGCGCCAGCCAGACCGCCTCGTCGCCGCCCCAGGCATTGCGCAGCGATTCGATCAGCGCAGGCTCCAGCACCGGTCGGGCAGGATTGCAAAGCAGGGTGGCGGTGTACATCGGCAGGCTCCGTTCCAGCGCTGTTTGCCCTGTCATAACGCTGTCCCGGCAGAACAGCCAGACGGCAAAAAACTGCTGAAATCAGGGTGCATCATAAGGAGCGCCCCCTTGCGCCATTTCAGCGCGGCTGTTTCCGATGGTGGAAATTCATGTCGCAAAAAACAGATGAACAGCCGCATTTTTCTGAAATTTCTGTTGCGTGCCGCGCTGCAGCACACTAGCTCTGATGGCGGGACACCCCTCCCCAACGAGGGGCGCTTATCTGGAAGGGTAGCATTTATGGCTATTGAACAACCTGCCGCGCGGCCGGCCAATCCGCGTTTTTCGTCCGGCCCCTGCGCCAAACCCCCTGTCTTTGATCTGAGCAAACTTGCAGGCGCGCCGCTGGGCCGCTCGCACCGCGCCGCGGTGGGCAAGGACAAGCTGAAGGCTGCGATCGAAGGCACCCGCGAGATCCTGAAGATCCCTGCTGATTACAAGATCGGCATCGTGCCCGCGTCCGACACCGGCGCGGTGGAAATGGCGATGTGGAATCTTCTGGGCGCCCGCGGTGTCGAGATGCTGGCCTGGGAAAGCTTCGGCGCCGGCTGGGTTACCGACGTTGTGAAACAGCTCAAGCTGGACGCCACCGTCAAAACCGCTGACTACGGCCAGATCGTGGACCTCTCCACCGTCGATTTCGCCAATGACGTCGTCTTCACCTGGAACGGCACCACCTCCGGCGTGCGCGTCCCCAATGGCGACTGGATCCCGGCGGACCGCGAAGGCCTGACCATCTGCGACGCCACCTCCGCTGCCTTCGCGCAGTATCTGCCTTGGGACAAGCTGGATGTGACCACTTTCTCCTGGCAGAAGGTGCTGGGCGGCGAAGCGGCGCACGGCATGATCATCCTCAGCCCCCGCGCAGTGGAGCGTCTGGAGAGCTACACACCCGCATGGCCGCTGCCCAAGATCTTCCGCCTGACCAAGGGTGGCAAGCTGATCGACGGCATTTTCCAGGGCGCGACCATCAACACCCCTTCGATGCTGGCGGTGGAGGACTACCTGCTGGCGCTCGACTGGGCCCGTTCGGTGGGCGGTATGGAAGGCCTGCGCGAGCGCGCCTATGCCAACCTGGCCGCGGTGCAAAGCTTCGTCCAGGACAACCCTTGGATCGCCTTCCTGGCCGAGCAGCCGGAATACCGCTCCAACACATCTGTCTGCCTCAAGTTCTCCGACGAGCGCATCCAGGACGGCGCCGCCTTTGCCAAGGCCGTGGCCAAACGTCTGGAAGCTGAAGGCGCCGCTTACGACATAGGCGCCTACCGCGACGCGCCTCCGGGCCTGCGTATCTGGTGCGGCGGCACGGTGGAGTCCGCCGACGTGGCAGCGCTGATGCCCTGGATCAAATGGGCCTTCGAGGCCGAGATCGCCGCGCAGACCGAGGCGGCCTGAGCAACCTTTAAGGCGGGCGGCAGCGCCCGCCGTCCCAGCACAGACATTCTAAGGACCACAGTCATGGCTCCCAAAGTACTCATCTCCGACAAACTGTCCGAGGCCGCCGTCCAGATCTTCCGCGACCGCGGCATCGACGTCGACTTCCTGCCCGACGTGGGCAAGGACAAGGAAAAACTGGCCGAAATCATCGGCCAGTATGACGGCCTCGCCATCCGCTCCGCCACCAAGGTGACCGAGAAGATCCTCGAGAACGCCGATAACCTCAAGGTGATCGGCCGTGCCGGCATCGGCACCGACAACATCGACAAGGAAGCCGCCTCCAAGCGCGGCGTCATTGTGATGAACCCCCCCTTCGGCAACATGATCACCACCGCCGAACACGCGATTGCAATGATGTTCGCGGTTGCCCGCCAGCTGCCGGAGGCCTCCGCCTCCACTCATGCCGGCAAATGGGAAAAATCCAAGTTCATGGGGGTTGAACTGACCGCCAAGACCCTGGGCGTGATCGGCGCCGGCAATATCGGCGGCATCGTTTGCGACCGTGCCCGCGGCCTCAAGATGAAGGTTGTGGCCTTTGACCCCTATCTGAGCCAGGAAAAGGCCGACAAGATGGGCGTCGAGAAGGTTGAGCTGGATGAGCTGCTGGCCCGCGCCGACTTCATCACCCTGCACGTGCCGCTGACCGATCAGACCCGCAACATCCTGTCCAAGGAAAACCTGGCAAAGACCAAGAAGGGCGTGCGCATCATCAACTGCGCCCGCGGCGGCCTGGTGGATGAAGGCGCACTGGCGGAACTGCTGACCTCCGGCCATGTGGCAGGCGCCGCTTTCGATGTGTTCTCGGTGGAACCGGCCAAGGAAAACGCCCTCTTCGGCCTGCCGAACGTGGTCTGCACCCCGCACCTGGGTGCCGCCACAACCGAGGCGCAGGAAAACGTCGCCCTGCAGGTGGCCGAACAGATGTCCAACTACCTGCTGACGGGTGCCGTGGAAAACGCGCTCAACATGCCCAGCGTGACGGCTGAGGAAGCCAAGGTCATGGGCCCCTGGATCAAGCTGGCCGATCACCTGGGCAGCTTTGTCGGCCAGATGACGGATGAGCCGATCAAGGCGATCAACATCCTTTATGATGGTGTTGCCGCGGGCATGAACCTGGACGCGCTGAATTGCGCGGTGATCGCCGGTATCATGAAGCGCTCCAACCCCGAGGTGAACATGGTCTCTGCCCCCGTGGTGGCCAAGGAGCGCGGCATCCAGATCTCCACCACCAATCAGGACAAGTCCGGCTCCTTCGACGGCTACGTCAAGGTGACCGCGGTGACATCCAAGCGCGAACGCTCGGTGGCCGGCACCGTGTTCTCGGACGGCAAGCCGCGGTTCATCCAGATCAAGGGCATCAACATCGAGGCGGATGTGGGCGCGCATATGCTCTACACCACCAACGAGGATGTGCCTGGCATCATCGGCACCCTGGGCCACACCATGGGCGACCATGGCGTAAACATCGCCAACTTCACCCTCGGCCGGTCCGAGGCCGGCGGCGAAGCCATCGCGCTTCTCTATGTGGATAATGAAGTCCCGGCAGAGGTGCGCGCCAAACTGGCGGAAACCGGCCTGTTCAACCAGATCAAGCCGCTGCAGTTCGACGTCGCCTGACGACCCGTTCGGTAAGTTCCTTGCAAAAGCCCCCGCCTGTTCTGCGGGGGCTTTTCCTTTAACTCTGCTGCGCGAAGGCTGGCTTCTCCGCCCGGCTGCGCAGGACAACAACGCCGAACAGCAGCATCGACACCAGTGCTGCCAGCGACCCGGCTTTTGCCAGCATCTCGGTCTGCTCCAGAATTGCCAGCGGAATGCCGGGTATCAGCAACCCCAGCGACAGCACTGTTGCGGCCAGATGCAGCCGCGGCAGCCGACCTTCGCCGGCGCCGGGCACCAGATGATAAAAAAAGGCATAGATTGCGCAGCTGACCCATCCCAGCAGGTTCAGATGCCCATGCGCAGGCGACAGCAGGTGGTCCTGGCTCGCCGACATCTGGATCCCCCAAACCATGCCGCCCAAGGCGCATAGCACTGCAATCAGCATGAACGGCCGTGCAATTCCATTCATCACTTGTCCCTCCCATGACGCGGTTCCGTTTTGCCGTCACCAGAACCTCCCAGATTTAGAAACGCCAGCCTAACACACTTCACTGATCTTTTGGGAAAACTGGTAGGTGGGGAGCTTCTGCGGGGTTGAGGTGCAAGGCTTGATCCGGCATCAAAACAGCAGCAGCAAAGGACAGCAGATGACTTCCCCTCTCTACGCTATTGGCGATATTCACGGCCAGTCAGCAATGCTGGAACAGGCGCTGGCCTTGATCGAGGCGGACGGAGGCCCGCAGGCGCGCATCGTGTTTCTCGGCGATTACACCGACCGCGGACCGGACAGCCGCGGCGTGATGGAACGGCTGATGCAGGGCCAGGCTGAGGGCCGCAACTGGATCTTTCTCAAAGGCAATCACGACCGCATGTTCTCGATGTTCCTCGAGGAGTATCCGCGCAACGACGCCCGGCTGCTGGTCGGCTACCATTGGCTGCACGAGCGCATCGGCGGCATTGAGACCCTGCAATCCTACGGCGTGGAGGTGGAGGAGGGCGACCGCATCTACCAGACCCACGCCCGCGCCCGCGCTGCGGTGCCGCAGGCGCATCTGGATTTCCTCGCAGGCCTCAAACCCTATCACCAGGAGGGGGAGCTGCTGTTTGCTCACGCCGGTATCCGTCCAGGCCTGCCGCTGGACAGCCAAAGCGAGGACGATCTGATCTGGATCCGGCAAGAGTTCCTGAACGACGAACGCGCCCACCCCTGGCTGGTGGTGCACGGCCATACCCCGGCAAAACAGGCCGAGCACCACGTGAACCGGATCAACCTCGACAGCGGCGCAGGTTACGGCCGCCCGCTCACCGCTGCGGTTTTTGAGGGCCGGGATTGCTGGCTTCTCACCGAAGCAGGCCGCCAGCCGCTGCTCCCGTGAAACTCCCCTTGTTCATCTGGCTGAAAATATCCTGGGGGTGAGCGCCCCGGGGCGCGAGGGGGCAAAGCCCCCTTAAACAGCCCTCAGCCCCAATCAAGCACAACCTTGCCGCTGGAGCCGGATTTCATCGCCGCAAAGCCGTCGGCAAAGTCATCGACGCCGAAGCGGTGGGTGATCACCCGGCTCACATCCAACCCGTTCTGCAGCATCGCGATCATCTTGTACCAGGTCTCGAACATCTCGCGCCCGTAGACGCCCTTGATAGTGATTGCCTTGAACACGATGCGCGACCAGTCGACCGGCGATTTGCCCGGCGGAATACCCTGCAGGGCAATCTTGCCGCCCATCACCAGCGCCTCCACCATCTGATCGAGTGCCGCCTGGCTGCCGGACATTTCCAGCCCGACGTCGAACCCCTGTTTCAGGCCCAGCTCGCGCACCACGTCCTGCAGGTCTTCCTGTGCCACGTTCACAGCACGCACCGCCGGCACCACATGTTCCGCCAGCGTCAGCCGGTCCGGGTTGATATCGGTGATCACCACATGCCGCGCGCCGGCATGTTTTGCCACCGCTGCCGCCATGATGCCGATCGGGCCGGCACCGGTGATCAGCACATCTTCTCCCAGCAGGTCAAAGCTCAGCGCCGTATGCACCGCATTGCCCAGCGGATCGAGGATGGCTCCGATCTCATCCGGAATGTCATCCGGCAGCGGCACCACGTTAAAGGCCGGCAGCTTAAGATACTGGGCAAAGGCGCCCTGCTCGTTCACCCCGATGCCGCGGGTGCCGGGGTCCAGGTGGAACTTGCCGGCCCGGCTCTGGCGCGAGTCTGTCTTGATCAGATGCCCCTCGCCAGAGCAGCGCTGCCCCGCCTCCAGATCAGTGACATTGCGGCCGATCTCGACGATCTCGCCCGCAAACTCATGGCCGGTGATCATCGGCACCGGCACGGTGTGCGCCGCCCATTCGTCCCAGTTCCAGATGTGGATATCGGTGCCGCAGATGCCGGTCTTTTTCACCTTGATCAGCACCTCGTCGGGGCCGATCTCCGGCACCGGCGCCTGCACCATCCACAGGCCCTCCCGCGGATGGCTCTTTTCCAGCGCCTTCATCGTGTTCGGTCGGCTCATGACACAATCCCCAGTTCCTTGCCCACCTTGCCAAAGGCGGCCAATGCCCGGTCCAGTTCCTCCCGCGTCAGTGCGGCATTCATCTGCGTCCGGATCCGCGCCTGGCCTCGCGGCACCACCGGGAAGAAGAAGCCGGAGACATAGACGCCCTCGTCGAACAGCCTTGCCGCCATGTCCTGCGCCAGCTGCGCCTCGCCCAGCATCACCGGGATGATCGGGTGCTCACCCGGCAAGAGGTCAAAGCCAAGCTTTTCCAGCCCCGCCCGCCAGTATTTCGCATTCTCGAACAGCTGCGCCCGCAGGCCGTCGCCTTCCTCCACCAGCCGGATCGCTTCCAGTCCGGCAGCAACAATCGATGGCGGCAGCGAATTGGAGAACAGATAGGGCCGCGCCCGCTGCCGCAGCAGGTCGATCACTGGCTGCGGCCCGGCGATATAACCGCCGATGGCCCCCCCAAGTGCTTTGCCCAATGTCCCGGTGACGATATCAACGTCCACTCCGAAATGCTCCGGCGTGCCGGCGCCCGTCGCGCCCATAAAGCCGGTCGCGTGGCAATCATCCACCATCACGATGGCATCGTATTTGTCCGCCAGCGCACGGATCTCCGGCAGCTTGGCCAGATAGCCGTCCATCGAAAACACGCCGTCGGTGGCGATCATGATATGCCGCGCCCCGTCCTCGCGAGCCTGCTTCAGCCAGGCCTCCAGATCGTTCATGTCGCTATTGAGGTAGCGGTAGCGCTTGGCCTTGCACAGCCGGATGCCGTCGATGATCGATGCATGGTTCAGGCTGTCGGAGATGATCGCATCCTCCGGCCCCAGCAGCGGCTCGAACAGGCCGCCATTGGCGTCGAAACAGGCCGCGAACAGGATCGCGTCATCCTTGCCGAGGAACTTGGCTAGGCGGCTCTCCAGCTCCCGGTGAATGTCCTGGGTGCCGCAGATGAACCGGACAGAAGCCATGCCGAACCCTTTCGGCTCCATGGCGTCCTTGGCGGCCTTGATCAGGGCGGGGTGGTCGGCCAGACCCAGATAGTTGTTGGCGCACAGGTTGATCACCTCACGCCCGCCAACCGTGATCTCGCCCCCCTGCGGGGAGGTGATCATTCGCTCGCGCTTGTACAGACCCTCAGCCTCGATCTGGGCCAGCGTGTTGGAGATGTCGGTCAGAAAAGCAGTGGACATGCGCAAACTCCCTTGGTGTCTCGAGTCGCGTGTCTATCATAGCGGATGCGCTTCCGGAATACGGGATTTCATCATTGCGGAAAAAAATCCGCAAAACTGGAATTCGTGGGTGAAAATCCGCCGAACCGGACTATTTGCCCCGGCAACAGGGAGGGCACGGCATGGCCAGAGTCACGGGAATAGGCGGGGTTTTCATCAAGGCGCAGGGCGATGCCAGGGCGCTGGCACAGTGGTACAGCGAGCATCTGGGACTGGATCTGCAGGAGTTCGGAGGTGCGGTCTTGAGCTGGCAGGACGACACGGCAGAGGACGGCGGCCTCACAGTTTGGGCCACTGCCGACGCAGACGGCACTTGGTTTGACCCCAGCACCGCGGGTTTCATGATCAACTACCGGATCGACGATATGGACGGGATGATTGCGCAGCTCAAGGCCGCAGGCATTCCGATCCTGAAAGGGCCAGACACCCACGAGAACGGCCGCTTTGCCTGGATCATGGACCCGGCAGGCAACAAGGTGGAGCTGTGGGAGCCGAAGCTCTGGGACGAGACGGACAAGGGCTGACGGCCCAAAAGAAAACGCGGCCCCCAAGGGAGCCGCGGTTCCAATCAGCAAAGCTGTCTGGCTTATGCCAGTTCCAGGTTCACCGCCGACTCGCGGCCGTCACGGCCGGGCTCGATGTCGAAGGTGACTTTCTGGTTGTCGGCGAGGCCGGTCAGGCCCGAACGCTCAACAGCGGAAATGTGCACGAACACATCTTTGCTGCCGCCCTCGGGCGCGATGAAGCCGTAGCCTTTGGTGGTGTTGAACCATTTTACGGTGCCGGTGGCCATATCCGTAGTCTCCTTTTTGATGCTGCCCGCGGAAGTGCGGCAGCCTGGCGTAGTCGGTCTGGATCGAGAGACTGAAAGCGCCGGTAAACGGGAGACAGTGGATCGACAAGAATAACGTTAGCGGACCACATATGGGCCGGACCCCCGAGTCGTTCAAGGGGAATGTGCATAAAAGGCACAAGGTGGGGGTTTTAAGCCGACTGCTCTTCACTCAAGTCCGGCACACTTGGGGAAGTTGTGCGCCTGACCTTAGTAGCAATCGCCCTACTTGTGAGCCGTTGGAGTGTTGCTGCGGCCATCTGAAAATAGGTAGTTTACTGCAACAAAACCCATCGCAACTACTTGTAAGAAAGTTTCTACTGTTACAGCCGTGACAAACCACTCGGCGTCAAAGGTAAGCCACTTTCGCCCTACGGCAACTGTGAGAGCCGCATTGAATACAATTAATAAACTGATCCAGATGAGCAAAGCCCAAGACCAACACTTGCGAAGAGCGAAATAGTCTCCACGGCCTTTAACTTCGATTTCTTGGGCAACCTGCGCCCAGTTTTCAGCACTGTGAGTCAGTGCGGCTTGAATTCTTGAAGACGTTTGGCTTGGGCTGCCTAAAACTTTAGTTTTTGCAAGGTTGCGAGTGAGGTGAACAGACAAATTTTAGTCGCCCTTAATAAGCTGAGAGGTACCGCTTCAATGCTTTTATACGGTAACTAATCACCTCTTCTGAAACCATAAATAAGTCTGCAAGCTCTACTAGGTCATAGTGCTTGTAAACTTTTTCGAGTTCACTAAGTGGCACCAGTAGGTCTGCAGCAAATGCATCAGCTTCAATTTCTTCGGCAGGCTTGCTGCTTTCGAAGTAGTTGTTTGACCTAGGAAGGACAACGTAATTTTCACTTTCAGCCCAATCTCGATGCATTAGGAAATGCCCAAGCTCATGAGCGATCGTGAATAGTTGCCTGCGCACAGACGTTTCTGAATTTACAACGATTTGAGCTTTGAATTTAGAGTCGTTATCATTCGTAACCTCGAAATCGATAAAGCCGGAGATGTCGTCTGCTACACTGTCGTCGAAGTTGGCAAAGACAACTTCAATGCCTAAGTCTTCCGCAATTTTTTCCGGATCCACTGGCACCGAAGATAGGTAACCGTCAGCGCGAAGCTTTGAAATTGCTGACCTGACTGCAAGATAGTTCGCGCGGCCGGAAGCGGGCTTTGGTTTAGAAAAACGAGTGAACATAACTAGTTGCTCTGTTCCTTGCATTTAAGGGGTGAGCTTTCAGCCTTGCGGTGCCGAGGCACCTCCAGAATCAACCTAAGAGTTGAGCCTGTACTTTTCAAGCGACTTTAAGTCAAGCATTCTTCACAATCAGAAACACCCGCGCAGGCCCCTCGGGCGCGGTGATCGAATGGGCCACATCGGCGGCATAGCGCGCGGTGTCGCCGGCCTGCAGCTGGTCCCTGGCATTGCCGGAGCTGACTGCAATCTCGCCTTCCAGCACCGTCAGCTGCTCCACCGCGCCGCGGGTGTGGGGCTGGCTGACCAGCGCGCCGCCCTGATCGAACCGGATGTCATAGACCTCATGCCCGCCAGCCTCCTCTGGCGGCGACAGGATGCGGATGCGGCAGCCCTGGCCCATGTTCTCGATCTTGGGCACATCCGACGCGCGAAGCACCTCGATCCGGTCCTGCATGTCGCCCGCTTCCAGCAGCCCTGCAAAATCCACCTGCAGGGCGCGCGTGAGGTTCCACAGCGTCGCAATGGTGGGGGAGCTTTCGCCGCGCTCGATCTGGCTCACCATCGAGCGGCTGACGCCCGACAGGTTCGCCACCGCTTCCAGGCTCAGGCCTTGGGCGCGGCG
>JABXIA010000393.1 GCA_013373325.1 Paracoccaceae bacterium | reverse complement strand
TTCATTTGAGAACTCCCATTGTTGGAACAAAAATGTTCACATCGGACCCTAGGCAAGCCGTCTGGAAAAGAAAAGTCCCGTTGAGGCGTGAGATAACAAAGAGTCCGTCCCGTTTTTCTCCGCTATTATACGTTTGTGTTCTGCGGAGCTGCATTTAATTTAAGCTTGAAGTAACAAAAGGGGAAGCAAAAATGTTGCAGCGGTTACTCATTTTGTCGGCTGCGTTTCTTCTGGTGCCGTTTTCCATGACTGTTCAGGCAGATACGATGGACAGCAGCCTTGGCAGCGTGAGCGTGACGAGGATGGCGGGCGGCTTCGATGTGCCTTGGGCTTTGGCTTTTCTGCCAGATGGCGGTTTTCTGGTGACCGAGCGGGACGGCACGCTTTTCCATGTTCAAGGCGGAAAAAAGAATCGCATCAGCGGCACGCCCGCCGTAGCCGCAGAGGGGCAGGGCGGCCTGCTGGATGTGATGGTGCCGCGGGATTTTCAAACCAGCCGGGAGGTTTTCCTGACCTTTGCGAAACGTCAGGGCCGCGGCGCGGGAACCGCTCTGGCCGCGGGCCGTCTCAGTGCGGATAACAGCGCACTGGTTGATCTCAGGATCCTATTCGAAGCCGCACCCGCTGCCACCGGCGGGCGCCACTTCGGCTCCCGCGTGGTGGAAGCGCGGGATGGTACTCTGTTCATTTCACTGGGGGAGCGCGGGGACCGGCCCAGCGCCCAGAATTTGAGGCTGCATCAGGGATCTGTGGTTCGGATAAACAGGGACGGAACCCTGCCGGACGGCAATCCCTTTGCCGGGCGCACAGATGCGCAGCCCGAAATCTGGTCTTACGGCCACCGCAACCCGCAAGGCATGGCACTTGATTTGCAGGGCAACCTCTGGGTGGCGGAACATGGCGCCAAAGGCGGTGATGAAGTGAACCGCGTCCGCCAGGGAGTAAACTACGGCTGGCCGGTGATTTCCTACGGCCGCCACTATTCCGGTGCAAAGATCGGCGAGGGCGCTTCGAAACCCGGCATGGAACAGCCCGAATGGTATTGGGACCCCTCCATGGCGCCGTCCGGCATGATGATCTATTCCGGCCGGATTTGGCCTGAGTGGCGCGGCCATATCTTCGTCGGCTCGCTCAAATTCGATTACATCTCCCGGCTTTCCGGGGCGCCGCTGAAAGAGGCTGAGCAACTGCGCGGCAGAGCAACCGGGCGCGTCCGCGATGTGCAGGAGGCGCCCGATGGCAGCATCTGGTTTGCGTCAGAAAGCGAGGGGGCGGTTTTCCGGATCTCCCGTTAGCCGCCCTGGCCGGGGCGGCTCAGGCCTTGAACGCCGCCGCCTTACTGCCGCGTTCGCGGTAAGGGGTGGTGTCGTAATGCGCCCGGTAGCATTTGGAGAAATGCGACGGTGAGGCGAAGCCGCAGGCCAGCGCCACGTTGATCACGCTCATATCCGTCTGCATCAGAAGATTGCGCGCCTTCTGCAGCCGCAGCTCCATGTAGTAGCGCTTGGGAGAGCGGTTCAGATAGCGGCGGAACAGGCGTTCCAGCTGCCGGGTGGACATACCCACATCCTGCGCCAGGATCGACGGGCTGATCGGCTCTTCGATATTGGCTTCCATCATCTGGATCACCATCGACAGCTTGGGATGGCGAACCCCGATGCGGGTCGGGATCGACAGCCGCTGGGTGTCCTGGTCGGTGCGGATCGAGGAATAGATCAGCTGGTCGGCCACCGCATTGGCAAGATCCTCGCCATGGTCATTGGCAATCAGCTTGAGCATCAGATCGATGGAAGAGGTGCCGCCAGCCGTCGACAACCGGTTTCCGTCGATCACAAAGACTGATTTCGCCAGCTCAACCTCGTCGAATTCCTCGTTGAAGCTGTCCGCGTTTTCCCAATGAATGGTCGCGCGTTTGCCGTCCAGAAGCCCTGCCTTGGCCAGCGTGTAGGATGCTGTGCACAACCCGCCGACCATCAGCCCCTTGCGCGCCTCACGGCGCAGCCAGGACAGGATCTTTTTGGTGGAGGCGTCCTGAACATCGATACCGCCGCACAGCATGATAGTGTCGTCGCGCTGCAGTTCATCCAGATCCGAATCGAGCTGAAAGACTGTTCCTGCGGAACACGTTACCGTCTCTCCGCCTTCACCGACCACGGACCAGCTGTACAACTCCTTGCCAGCCATCCGGTTTGCGATCCTGAGCGACTCCATTGCAGCCGAAAAGCAAAGCAGGGTGAATTTGTCGAGAAGCACAAAGACAAACCTCTTCGGTTGGCCGGTGGCTACTCCTGAAACAGCAGGCTTGCGTGGCGTCTGCATGGCGGGCGTCCTTCAAGAAACAAGTCGGGCCGCGGGAGCACGCTCCGCGGCAAGTCGGAAAACCGTGCTCACAGCTTGGACCCGGGGTCAAGTCTCCGCAATTCTAAACTGGCCTCTCCCTGGCGGATTTTGTATAGAGCACCCAACATATTCTAAAGACCTCTGATGCGGAGATAAAGTCATGAGCGAATGGCAAAAATCGGACTGGCGCAACAAGCCGCGGGTGCAGATGCCGGACTACACCGATGCCGCAGCGCTGAACGCTGTTGAGGCTCAGCTCTCCAAGTATCCGCCGCTGGTTTTTGCCGGAGAAGCACGCCGCCTGAAGCAGCATCTGGGTGCCGCCGGCCGGGGCGAGGCGTTCTTGCTGCAGGGGGGTGATTGTGCCGAAAGCTTCGACCAGTTCAGCGCCGACGCGATCCGCGACACCTTCAAGGTGATGCTGCAGATGGCGATGGTGCTCACCTATGGCGCCAAGGTGCCGGTTGTAAAGGTGGGCCGCATGGCCGGCCAGTTCGCCAAGCCGCGCAGCGCGCCGACCGAGACCATAGATGGCGTAGAGCTGCCAAGCTACCGCGGCGATATCATCAATGAACTGGACTTCACCGCCGCGGCCCGCATCCCGAACCCGCAGAAGATGCTGCAGGCCTATACCCAGGCCGCTGCGACCCTGAACCTGCTGCGCGCATTTTCCACCGGCGGCTTTGCCGATATGAGCCGGGTGCACTCCTGGACACTGGGCTTCACCGATGAGCAGGAAGTCCAGAAGTACAGCGAGATCGCAACCCGCATTCAGGACACCATCGATTTCATGGCAGCGGCCGGCATCACTGCTGACACCACCCATGAATTCTCCACAGTCGATTTCTACACCAGCCACGAGGGCCTGCTGCTGGAATACGAGGAGGCGCTCACCCGTCTCGATTCCACCTCCGGCAAATGGCTGGCCGGCTCCGGCCACATGATCTGGATCGGCGACCGCACCCGGCAGCCGGACGGCGCCCATGTGGAATTCTGCAGCGGCGTGCTGAACCCGATCGGCCTGAAATGCGGCCCGACCACCACGGCCGAGGACCTGAAGGTGCTGATGTCCCGCCTGAACCCCGAGAACGAAGAAGGCAAACTGACCCTGATCGCCCGCTTCGGCGCGGGCAAGGCGGGTGAGCATCTGCCGCGACTGGTGAAGGCTGTTAAGGAAGAAGGCGCCAATGTCACCTGGGTCTGCGACCCGATGCACGGCAACACCATCAAGTCCTCCACTGGTTATAAGACCCGTCCCTTCGACAGCGTTCTGCGCGAAGTGCGTGATTTCTTCGGTGTTCACAAGGCCGAAGGCACCATCCCCGGCGGCGTGCATTTTGAGATGACCGGCCAGGACGTGACAGAGTGCACCGGCGGCGTGCGCGCCGTGACCGAAGAGGACCTGTCCGACCGCTACCACACTGCCTGCGATCCGCGCCTGAACGCCAGCCAGTCGCTGGAACTGGCTTTTCTGGTGGCGGAAGAGCTGTCTGCCCTGCGCGCAGAGCAAAGCGCCCGCCAGGCCGGCTGACGGCACCTGCAACAGCCCAAGGTTAACAAAAAAGACGCCCCGGAGGTTCTCCTCCGGGGCGCAGTCAATTCAAGCAGCTATGACCTTGTACTTGAACCTTGAATTCTCTCAGAGTCCGGCCTGGATCAGTCGCGGCTGACCACCAGGCGCAAATGCGGTGCGCCTTTGCGCTTGGCTGGGGCTGGATCGGCCGGCTCCTCTGTCTTGCCGGCCCGGCTGCGCTCCAGCATCGCCTTGGCTTCATCCAGCAGCGAGCGTTCCGGCTTGAAGCGCGCCTGGGTCTCGGCAAAGCCCGGATTGGGCTGGTTCACGTCTGCAGGGGCCTCCTTGGCCTCGGCGGCCTCGGCACGCGGTTTGGCTTTAAATTCTGCGGCTGTCTCGGCTTTGCCAACGGCGCGCATCTCGATCGACGAGATCGAGAAGCGCTGGGATGTGACTGATGTTACTTCATCCGCCACCAGTACCCCCAGAACCCGGCTGATATCGCCAAGATCGCTGCGCAGCGGCAGCAGCAGCATGCGGGCCTGGCGCGGCGTGCTCAGACGCGGCGCCAGGATTTGCAGCTCCAGTTCAACGACCGCGGGCGTGTCGAACATGTGCTCCATCGCGTTGCTCAACTGCTTGCGCGCATCTGCGGTGAAAAAGGCCGTCACCGGCATGCCGCGCACTTCCATGCCTGCCATTTCATTGACCTGGGAACCCGCGAGGCGGAAACGAGCGATGCCCGGCGCAATCCGTTCCAGAATGAAGGTATTGCTCAGAATGTTTTCCAGCCCGCGCGGGTCGATCTGCGATCGGCTCGGCACATCGTCACCGCGGCGCAGCGCCGTCCAATAGGCCTCTGCCTGGCGCAGCGGCGACAGAGCTCCGCCTTTGCGGAAACGGTTCATGGATACTACGTTGCCCGGTCCGTCAGACTGGCCATCTCCGCTGCGGCTGCCAAAAATCATCTCGTTATCCCCTGCAACACCGGACATCCCTCGGGTCCCGCGCAGTTCCTTGCTGCCTTAAGACTTAGGGCCGGTTTGGTTACCCTGAAGTTAAGATGACACAATCTAATTCAAATTTGGACTACTTCTTTAAACAATGGTTAACGCCTTCGCCTTCGCCTGTTTTTGTAATTGCGCTTGCACCTTGCAGTTTCAAGACAGTAGAGCAGTCCAATCACCAGCGTTCAGGGGGCTTTCCAATGACAATCCGCAGCATGACCGCTTTCGCCTCGGCGCAGGGCAGCTCCGATCAGCACAGCTGGAGCTGGGAGCTCAGGTCGGTCAATGCCAAGGGGCTGGATATCCGCCTGCGGGTGCCGGACTGGCTGGAAGGCCTTGAAAACCAGACCCGTTCCGCTCTCTCCAAGGCGCTTGCGCGGGGCAATGTCTCGCTGACCTTGCGGATTACCCGCACTGAAGACAGCGCCGGTCAGGTGCAGGTGAATGCCGCGGTTTTGAAATCCGTGGTCATGGCACTGGGGGAGGCTCAGTCGATTGCGAAGCAGAACCGGGTGGAGGTTCGCCCGGCCTCAGCAGCCGAGCTGCTGTCCTTCAAGGGGGTGCTGGAACAATCCGCAGGCGATGACGACCCGGCGCCTTTGGTTGCCGCGCTTGGTAAGGAGTTGGAAACCCTTGTGGCGGAATTCGTGCAGATGCGCGAAGCCGAAGGCACCGCGCTTGCCGTAATCCTTAACGCCCAGCTGGAGCAGGTTTCAGCCCTGACCGCCCAGGCGGCGGAGCGCGCCGAGGAGCGCAAGGCCAAGATGGCCGAGACGCTGACAGCCAATCTGGCACGGGTGATGGACAACGCAGATGGCGCCGACCCCGACCGGGTGGCTCAGGAACTGGCGCTGATCGCGGTGAAGGCGGACGTGACCGAGGAACTGGACCGCCTCGGTGCCCATGTCGCCGCCGCCCGCGATCTGCTGGTCAAGGGCGGGGCTGTCGGGCGCAAGCTGGACTTCCTGATGCAGGAGTTCAACCGTGAGGCCAACACGCTGTGCTCAAAGGCGCAGCATGCCGGCTTGACGGCTGTGGGGCTTGAGCTGAAAACCGTCATCGACCAGATGCGCGAGCAGGTGCAGAACATAGAATAAGAAAAGGAGTGCCCAGATGGCGGACCGCCGCGGCCTTTTGATC
>JABXIA010000303.1 GCA_013373325.1 Paracoccaceae bacterium | reverse complement strand
TCGATGTTGGCAAAGGTGCCGACCGCGCCGGAGATTGCGCCGGTGGCGACTTCCCAGCGGGCCTTTTCCAGGCGGTTCTTGTTGCGGTCCATCTCCGCATAGAAGCGGGCAAAGGTCAGGCCCATGGTGGTCGGCTCGGCGTGGATGCCGTGGCTGCGGCCGACGCGCACGGTGTTCTTGTGCTCCAGCGCGCGTTTCTTCAGCGCCGCCAGCACCTTGTCCATGCCATCGAGCAGGATGTCGGCTGCACGCACCAGCTGCACGTTCAGGCAGGTGTCCAGCACGTCCGAAGACGTCATGCCCTGGTGCACGAAACGGGCTTCCTCAGAACCGACATGCTCCGCAAGATGGGTCAGGAAGGCGATAACGTCATGCTTGGTGACGGCTTCGATCTCGTCGATGCGGGCGACGTCGAATTCCACGTCCTTGGCTTTCCAAACCGCGTCGGCGTTTTCGCGCGGGATCACGCCGAGGTTGGCCATGGCTTCGCAGGCATGCGCCTCGATCTCGTACCAGATCTTGAATTTGGTCTCGGGCGACCAGATTGCGACCATCTCGGGGCGGGAATAGCGGGGGATCATGGGCGAAGGCACCTTTATGTGATTGCGCAGCAGATGCCCGGCCTCTTAGATCAGCAGAGACGGGACAGCAAGGCTGGGAGAGGGCCATGAGGCAGTTTGCCCTGATGATTGCGTTATCATGCACCGTTTCGCCGGTTTGGGGCGGCGAATGGCGGGTGCTGAACGGTGCGGAGGTGCAGGCGGCGCTGGAAGGGAGGCGGCTGGTCTACACCAGCGGCGCCTGGCAGGAATTCCGTGCCTCTGGCCGGACGCTATACAATGCGGGCCATGAAAGCTGGGGGAACTGGGGCATTCGGGACGGCAAATACTGCTCTACCTGGCCGCCGTCGGACCTGTGGGCCTGCTATGCGCTGGAAAGCGACGGCGAGGCCATCCGGTTTGTCGGCGAAGGCGGTGACATCACCACCGGCCGGTACGCTGAGACAGCGGAGTGAGCCAGCGCACAAGTCCGCTCAGTGGAAACCGGAGTGATCACAGCAGATGCGAGCAGCCGTCCAGGAAGGGTCAGCTGCCTCGCAAATGCGCCAGCAGCTGAGCGTTGCGACAGTAAGACGGCGCCTCCGCGAGCTCTGTTGTCTCCCGCTGCAAGTCACTGCAGCCGTCCTGATTGCGGCAGGTGCTGCAGCGCAGGACCGCGCGCATGTATTTTTGGCCCTGCACCTGCGGATCGCCGGCAACCATTTCACCGTAATCAATGCCCAGACGGCTGGCCATGCCCTGCACCAGATCACTGCTGCGCCCGAGTTTTGCAAAAAGTCCCATGTAACTCCTCCCATGCCCGGCGGCCGCCAGGGTGGTCACAGCATGAAGGGGAACGCGCAGTTGCACTTTGATGTGGCGCAAATTCAGCAGCAGCCAGATCCTCCCGCCTGCGCTGGGGTCTTCGTGCGAAGACTTGCCGGGCCCAAACCCGCTGATGGGGCAGGTTTCCTGCACCGTCCGGGCGCGGGAGGCCCGCCGGTGGTCTGGTGTGTCAAATCGCGGGCTGCTCTGCGGCCTCTAGCCGTGTCACCACCTTGGCGCCGCTTTCCAGCGTCCGGTGCACAGGGCATTTGTCGGCGATTTCCAGCAGCCGCGCGCGCTGTTCTTCGCTCAAGGGGCCGCACAGTCGCACCACCCGGGTGAACTGGTCGATCTTGGCAGGCCCCGACGGCAAAGCATCCTGCGCATGCACCTTGTCGTGGCTCACATCAACGCTGATCCCCTCCAGCGGCCAGCCCTTGCGGCGGGCATACATCCTGAGCGTCATCGAAGTGCAGGCGCCAAGGCCCGCCGCCACGAAACCATATGGGGACATGCCGCGGTTGGTGCCGCCATAGGCCAGCGGCTCATCAGCGAAAGCGTGATGGTATGGGCCGGACTGCACGTCCTGCAGGAACCCCTCAGGATCCGCCTCCGTCACCCGCAGGATGCCTTCAGGCGCGCCGGGCGGCGGCGCGGGCGGTGCCATCCTGACATAGCGCCCGGCCCAGGCGGCGATGACTTCTGCCGCGTATTCGGCGTCTGACGCGCGGGAGATCAGGTGGTCGGCATCATCCAATGTGACAAAGCTCTTGGGATGCTTGGCGGCGGTGAAGATCGACGCGGCATTGTCGACGCTCACAGTCTCATCACGCGGCGCATGCAGCACCAGCAGCGCCGCCTTCAGCTCCGCAATTGCAGGCGCCAGCGCCTCGGCATGAATATCGTCGACAAACTCCTTGCCGATCACAAAGGGCCGCCCGCCCAGGCAGACCTCTGCGCGGCCCTTGGCTTCGATCTCCGGCAGGGCGGCGTCGAAATGATGAGAAACATGGCCCGGATCAAACGGCGCCCCCAGCGTCACCACCCCCTTGACTGAAGGAATACCTGCACGCGCCCGCAGCACAGCAGCACCGCCCAGCGAATGGCCGATCAGCAGCGCCGGTGCCATGCTGCGCCCCGCCAGATACTGCGCCGCCTTGATCAGATCCGCCACGTTGGAACTGAATGTGGTGTTTTCAAACTCGCCCTCCGAATGCCCCAGCCCGGTGAAGTCGAACCGCAAGACCGCAATCCCCATCGCTGCCAGCCGCCCGGCAATCCGGCGCGCTGCCGGGATGTCCTTGGAACAGGTGAAGCAATGGGCAAACAGCGCGGTGGCCAGCACCGGCCCATCGGGCAGGTCGAGGCGGGCAGCAAGGGTGTTTCCGGCGTGGCCGGTGAAGGTGATCCGTTCCGTGGACATGGGCGTGGCCTTTGTTGGGTGTCCGGCATAGATTGAGCGCTCAATCGGTCCTGAACAAGGCAATGGGACGGAACGTAACGGGAAGGTGAAGGCAGATGAGCAGCAGCAGCCTGAAGGGCATCGGATGTTACAGTCCGCGGAATACTCGGGACCGCGGGATGTGGCAGCGCTTGATGGATTTCTGCAACAGCGAGCCTCAGGCCTTCGGCCGGGACCCGGAAACCGGCCATGTCACCGGCTCCGCCTTTGTGCTGTCTGCGGACAGGAACAGCGTGCTTCTGACCCATCACAAAAAGCTTAACCGCTGGTTCCAGCTGGGCGGCCACTGCGACGGCATTGCCGACGTGCCCTTTGTCGCGTTGAAGGAAGCCTATGAGGAAAGCGGGCTGGGGCGGATCAGGCCGCTGTCGGATCAGGTATTCGACGTCGACATCCACGAAATCCCGGCCAATGCACGCGACTGCGCGCATGGGCACTACGATGTGCGCTACCTGTTTCAGGCAGAGGCGGTGGAGATCGCACCCAGCGATGAATCCCACGCCTTGGCCTGGGTGCCGTTGAAGCAGCTGGAAGAGGTGACGGACTCACCCGGCGTGCTGGTGCTGCGTGATAAGCTTGCGCCTTTCCTCAGCAGCCATTGTTAAGCGGAGGCGCCTGACGGCGCCGCAGGCTGTCCCGGCCCCTCCTGGCAGAAGGGACCGGCCGTTTTGATCAGGCCTCGCCCAGCAGCGCCCTGTCGAAGGGATAGCTGGTCAGGTTTTCATGCCCGTCCTCAGTGATCAGCACCTGATCCTCCAGCTTGATGGAGAAGTCGCCGCCCTCCGGCGACACCAGCGCCTCGACACACAGCACCATGCCCGGCTCAAGCTCATAGTCGAAGGCGCCCTCGACCATCTGGTCCGGATAGGCCACCAGCGGCCACTCATCGCAGAGGCCGACGCCGTGCATCATGCAGCCGTATTTCTGCTTCTGGAACTGATCGTCCAAGGGGTGACAGCCGCGTGACAGCTCCTGAATATTTACGCCGGGCTTCAGCATTTCCATATTGTGGCGGATGTGTTCGAGCCCGTGCTGCATGGCATAGACCATATCGGCCCGCGGCTTCTGATCGCCGATCCACCAGCTGCGGGAGATGTCGATGCAGATGCCGTAAGAGCCGACCAGATCGGTGTCGAAACTGATCATTTCGTTGTTCTGGATGATGCGCGGGCCGCATTCCTGGAACCACGGGTTGGTGCGCGGTCCTGAGGCCAAGAGCCGGGTTTCGATCCATTCGCCGCCGCGGCGGATGTTTTCCGCGTGCAGTACCGCCCAGACGTCATCCTCGGAGATATTGCCGCCCGGGATCTGCTCTCGGGCGAATTTTTCCATTGCCGCCACCGCGGTTTCGCAGGCGTGATGGGCGCAGCGCATCGCCAGGATTTCGTCCGGGCCCTTCACTGCACGGCATTTCTCGGTCAGCTCCTCGCCAGGGAAAATCTCCAGCCCCTGCGCCTCCAGCGCGCGCAGCCCGTGCAGCATCACCTTGTCCACTGCCAGCCGCTTGTTGCTGCCGCTGTGCTCCTCCAGAAGGATGCGCACCTCGTTGGAAAACTTGTCAGCCGCCACGTCGATTTTGTCGCCGCGGTCAAAGTAGAACAGGTCGGCACCGGCGCGCTGCTCGCGCACCAGCGGGTTGAATTCGCTGAGGAATGGCGACTGTTTGTAGTCCCACAGCACCATGTAGCCGTCCGCACAGATCAGGAGCGCCCGGAACGGGTTGTGGGTGTTCCACAGCTGCATGTTGGTGCTGTCGGTCGCATAGCGGATGTTCAGCGGATCAAACACCAACAGGCCGCCATAGCCGCGGTCGTTGATGAACCGTGTCAGCCGCTCCCAACGGAAGCTGCGCAACGCCTGCAGGTCAGGCAGTTGCAGCCCGGCCTCAGCCCACTCGGCGAAGGCCAGCTGGGTCGGGCCGATCTCGACCCGGTCGTTGTCGTTGGGGGTGTTGTCGCCCAGTCTGGCGCCGCGGGTGGGATCGATCTTGCGGATATCGCGGTAATGCTCGTTCATGCCGGGGGTCCTTGCTGCACAGTCCTGTACAGTTTGCAGCAAGGGCGCCAGCGGGTTCGCTGCTGAAAGCGACGGTTTTAACCGTCGTTTCTGACCTGCGGCAACTTCGCAGGGGCAGGGGAACTGATGATCCCCTGCAAATTCTGCGGCTTTAGGGAAGAAGCGGCCGTGCAGCCTGAACCATGCCCGCGCTTTCGAGGTAAAGGAGCAGCGCGGTCAAAAACAGCAGATGGCTGATAAGCCGCAGCCGCCGCGGGCGCGTCAGCGTCATTGCGGCCAGTGCAGACGACTGCACCTGCCGGTTCCATTTCGCCCGCAGAACCGGGAGAAAGGCAGACACGCGCAACCCGCTCCAGGACCTGCCGGTGGCCGGTACAGCCGGGCTCTGGGCTTTGCGGACCTCCGCCTCGTGAAAGGCGCGGTCGCAATGCGCGTCCAGAACCTGCGCAGTTTGATCCACAGGCGTAAAGCACTCCTTGCCGCGGGGCCTTGGCCGGACCTTCCCGACCGCCTCGGGCGGGCGGGCTGCTGCTGCTGCAACAGGTTGGCTGCTGGTGCCAGCGCCGGACTCAAACGCGCTCAGGAACTGTTCGCAGGTCAGCGCAATCCCGGTGTCGAGCCATTCAACGAACGTTGCCTCCACCGTGTCCAGCAGGCGGCGCAGAACCTCAGCCAAAAGCAGTTCCGAGACCTCCTGGTCGCAATACCCGGGGAAGGCCGGGGCCAGCGACAGCTCCAGCAGGGCCGAAGGCTGCATCACGCTGCCGGGCAGCTTGCTGGCGCGGCGCAGGGGAACCCGGCGCAGGCGCACGTAAACCAGATAATGATCGCATTGCAATTGGGCGGTGTTTTCCGCACGAGCCGTGATCATCTCAGCCGGGTGGCCAAAATCATCCAGCGTGTCCACAACTGCGGTAACCGCAGCCGAAAGAGTATTGCCGTCGCGGCATTCCAGCCCGAGCCGGCCTGTATATTGCACGTTCTCTGCCACTGTCCGGATCCTCCATTCTGGGTGCCGACAGAGAAACTGTAAAATTTGAAGTAGTTGAAAGTGGGGCATTGAGGGCTGAATTCGGGGGGGAGAGGCCGGGTCCAGGGGGCGAATTGAGGCGGCCTTCAAGATGTTGAATTTAAACAAATTTGCGTAAATTTTCCAGAAGCGTCTGCCAGGAATGCGGCTCAACTGTGACGGTAGCCGGTCACATTGATGCCCCAAGGCCTACAATGGCTCCGGAATCGCGTGCACTGTTCGGTTGGCTCGCCTCCAACGCAAAACGCCCGCCAAACGGCGGGCGCGATTCCCAGTTTTCAGATTTGCGGCCAAACACCTTCAGCCGTCAATCTGGCGCCCCATGATCGCCAGCGACTGCTGATACACGGTGGCGGCGTTCCATTCTTTCAGAACGCGGTAATTCGGCTCTCCCTCCTGATAGCCTTTGCCGGGTTTCCAGCCCTTCTGGCGCAAGTAATTGGCGGTAGAGGCAAGCGCATCGCCCATGTTGTAGAAATCGACCCGTCCGTTGCCGTCCCAGTCGACGCCGTACTCCAGCGCATTGCCGGGCAGGAACTGGGTATGGCCCAATTCGCCATGTTTGGCACCCAGGGTTCCGGGCGTGATGGCGCCCTGATCCACTAGCTTAAGGGCTCCCAATGCGTGCGGCCGGAAGAAATCGGAACGGCGGCAATCATAGGTCAGCGTCACGATGGCAGAGACCACCTGGCTGTCGCCCATGTAATTGCCAAAGGCGGTTTCCATCCCGTGAATCGCAATCAGGATACCCGCGGGCACGCCGTATTTGCGTTCCAACGCTGCATAGAAATCCGGGTTGCGTGCTTTGCGCTTGCGGCCCTGCGCCACGATGGTGGCAGAGCCGCGGATCTGCATGAACTTCTCCAGCGAGTATTTGAAGCTCTTCTGGTTGCGGTCAGCGGAGATGGTGCGGCGGGCGTATTGCGCATTGGCCAGCGCCTGAAGGCCTGCCTTGCGCACACCCGCGCGTTTGGCTTCGCGCTGGAATTCCTGCTTCCAGGCGTCAAACCCGGCAGAGGTATTGCCGCAGGTCGCAGCGAGGGCAGGGGAAGCAAGCAGGGCGGAAATCAGGGCAGGGGCAATCAGCCGGCGCATGAAGAAAACTCTCAAATGTGACTCGTGACTTGCAGCCTAACGCGCCGGCGGCCCTTGTCTAACGGGAAAAGCCGCCATTGCTTCCCATTTCTTCAAGCAAAGGCGCTGCAGGCGGCCAGTGCGAGCCCGTCAGCAACCGCCGTCATCGCATTTCCCGTTTCAAGCCGGGCATTTGGGCACAAGCTGCGCATTTCCGCCTGCACCGCTGCCAGCAGCGAAGAGCCGCCGACCAGAACGATCCTCTCAACCTTGCCGGGGGCAATCCCGGCGAGCGCCAGCGTCTCTGCCGCGCAGGCACCGATGGCAGAGGTCTGTTCCGCCAGAGTCTGTGACATTGCCTCGGCTGCCAGCGGCACCGACAGGCCGCGCTCCAGAAGTTTCAGATCGATGAGGGCCTGGGCATCTCTGCCATTGGCGCGGATCTTGCCGTGCTCAACGGCAAAGGCCAGTTCATGGCCAAGTTCGTCCTCCAGAACTGCGACCAGCCGTGCCAGTTTCTCCCGCTCAACCGCATTGGCGGCCAGGTCTTTGGCTGCCCGGCGGCTTTCCGGTGCATAGAGGAAGGGGATCATCTGCCAGGTTGCCAAGTCGTTGAACAGCCGGTTCGGCGCAGGCAGGGTGCCGCCGCCGAATGCGTTGCGGATCTGGCTGCCCCGGCCCAAGAGCGGCATCACGTGATGGATGCTCAGCTGCCGGTCGAAATCGGTCCCGCCCAGCCGCACACCATGCGAGGCCAGGATGCGGGTCGCGCCATCGTCCCCCTGTTCAAAGGCGGTGAAGTCGGAGGTGCCGCCGCCGATATCGACAATCAGGCCGAGGCCGGGCGCCGGGGCGGCTGCGCGCAACGCGGCCTCAGGTTCATACATGAACATCACATCCTGAAACCCGGCCTCCAGGTAGCAGGCGCGCAGGTCGGCCTCTGCCTGTGCGTTGCGCTCCTCGTACTTGGAATGAAACCGCACCGGCCGCCCCGACAGCGCATGGGTGAAATCCATATGCGTCGCCGCCTCAGCCCGCTGCTTCATCTCTGCCAGGAACCGCGAGATGAGTGTGGCAAAGCTGATCCGCTCGCCGCCCAGGCGCCGTTCTTCCTGCAACAGCGGCGTGCCCAGCAGGCTTTTCAGTGCCCGCATGAACCGCCCCTCGTCGCCATTGATCAGCGCCCGCGTGGCACTGTGGCCGACCCGCATGGCGCGGCTGCCCTCCTCAAAGAACACCGCGGTGGGCAGGGTTTGCTCGCCCGGCTCCATCTCAACCAGCCAGGGGCGGCCCGCTACGGCAATCCCGGCCGCCGAGTTCGAGGTGCCAAAGTCGATGCCAAGGGTATTCGGGATGGTCATGGCGCGCTCCTGTTCAACCGGGGGAGCGGACCGCACTACCGGGTCCGGCGGCGCCATGCAAGCTCAAGCGCGCTGCTGCACTGAGGCGCAGAGTTTCAGAACATCCTTGCGCTTCATGTAGGGGCGTGCCGGAGTGCCATAGAGACCGGCAGCAGTTTGCTCCTGCAGCGCAACCTGCGCCAGGGACGGGAACAGCAACAGCAGCTCGTTCAGCGCGGGACGGTCCAGCGCATTCAGCGCCATGGGGCCGGGGTAGAAGGATTCCGTCGGCGCGCCCTCGGCAAAGATCACCTCATGGCGGTCGAACATGATATGGATATAGGTCACCTGCTCGCAGCGGCGGTCGACCCGCGCGACCTGGCCGCCCATCGCCTCAGCTGCGTGCTTGGCACGGATCAGATGCTCGCGCCCCTTGCCCAGAACGGCAAAGGCGTGCTGCGGAGACACCCGGATCGTGCGGCGGTTGCCAAAGGCGTTCTTGCGGATCACCACCGGGCGCAATTCGGGATGCCGGGCCAGATCCAGCTGGGTCAGGCTGTGGCTGCCGGCCCAGCGCACCGGCTGGTAGCCATTGTCCGCAGTCAGCACCATGTCGCCGGGACGGATGTCCTCGACCGCGACCTCGCCCCGGTCCGTGGCGATCAGGATGCCCGGGGTGAAACAAGGAATGCCGATTGCGCGCATTTCCTGCAGGCTGTCGACCTGGTCCGGCGTGACGCCCCGCAGGGTGACGCTTTCCCCGTTCGGGAAGGTCAGGACCGCATCGCCGGTCCCGTCGCCGTTGGTGTCCGTGACGGTGACATCCCAGGCATTGACCGGGTTGCCGTCCGCATCGGTCAGGCTGGTGACATCGAATTGGTCGTAACCGGTAAAGGTGCCGTCGCCATTGTCGGTCGGCGCGACAAAGTCATGAACGGTGTCATTTCCGCTGCCGTCGGCCAGAACGATGGTATCCGCATCACCATCGCCATCGCCCAGGTGCAGCTCGTCGTTGCCGGTGCCGCCGGTGATCGTATCCGCACCGTCGCCGCCAAATACGGTATCACTGCCTTCGCCGCCATCAATGACATCGGCTGAGGTGTCGGCATCCACCGGAACCTGATAGTCGGCATCCACACGGTTCGAGGCCAGATTGGTATTGTCGATGGATACGCTGTCGAGGCTGACAGAGACAATCGGCTGGCTGGTCAGCAGCGTGTTGTCAGCATTGTCCGTCATCTCCGGCGCCAGGTAGACCTCGCCGGTGGTGGTTTGAAACACCACTGCAGTGAAGCTGCCGGTGGTTCCGTCGGCAAAGGTCACGGTGGCATTGTAAACCTGATTGCTGTCCGCAAAATAGGTCACACCGTCAATGGTGAAGGCCTCTGGCGTGCCGCCGCTGTCGTTGTCGTTGACGCTGGTGTTGCCATCCGCGTCAGTGGTGACCATGGTCTGCAAGTTGTTGTACAACTCAGACCCTTCACCGCCATAAGTACCCAGCAGGCTGCCGGCGTTTTCGCTGATTCCGTTGGTCTCGTCCGGGTCGATATCGGCAAAACTGCCCAGGCTGATAACCGTGAAGGTGTTGCCAACTGTGCTTGAGCCGCCAGTGCCTGCGCTGCTCAGTCCCGGGTCTCCGCCGTAAATCAGATCATCGCCTGCACCGCCGTCGATGGTATCGCTGCCGCCGCCGCCATAGATCGTATCGTCGTTTGTGCCCGTGGCATTGTCATTGTTGTCGACACGGTCATCTTCCGGGTCGCCGGTATAGCTGCCATCGATCAGGTCGCCGCCGGTGGTGCCTTCGACAATGTAATCCGAATTTGCCGCATCGCGGAAATCCAGGTCATGCACCAGAGGCGTGGCGCCGGATCCGTCCGCAGCAGTGTCGTTGTCGCTGTCAGCCAGGGTAAAGTCGCCGCTGCCGGTAACGTCGGCATCGTTCACATCGTGACCGGTGACGTCATCCACGGCATCCATGATGCCGTCGCCATCGGAATCGCCTGAGGCATCGATCACCGATTGATCCACGCCGTGCCCGGCCTCTTCAGCATCGGTCAGCCCGTCGTTGTCGGAATCGGTATCCAAATAATCCGCGACGCCGTCGCCGTCGGTGTCCACCGGCGTCAGCCCGCTGGTCTCATAGGCGTCATCCAGGCCGTCGCCGTCGCTGTCCGTCCCGGAGGGCGCAACATAGCTGCCGGTGGCCTGTGCTTCGACATTGTCGGTGATGCCGTCATTGTCACTGTCCAGATCCAGGTGATCGGCAATGCCGTCGCCATCACTGTCCCGGGTTGTGACCGTGGTCTCGACCGTGAAGGTCTCGGTGACGCTGGAGCCAAAGTTCGGGTTGGCGCCGGAATCAATCACGGTGACGCCATCCACCTTGATCGTGTAGCTGGCTGTGTCGCTGCCGCTGATGCCGTCTCCGAAATCGTCAAAGACGGTAAAGGAGTACTCGCCGGTCTGGGGAATGGCGATGTTGGTGAACTCGACTGAGCTGTTGATGGTGGAGTCGCTGGCAATCAGCGTTCCGTCCGGCGCCCGCAGCTCCCAGCGGGTGTTGTCGCTGTCAGCCCATTCATCACCGTCAAAGGAGATGGTTATGGTGCTGGGGGTGCTCTCGCTGTAGCCTTCCTCAGTGTCCAGAATGCCGTCACCGTCGGAATCCAGATCATCACCGTCGGCGACGCCATCACCGTCCGTGTCCGGCTCCGGAATGGTAAAGCTCAGATCGCTGATTCCGGACCCGCCGGTTGCCGACCCGTCCGGACCGGGCTCGAATATCAGCTCAAGCCCGGACACCAGGCCGCTAAGGGTCAGGTCGACGTCATTGGCCGTCGTGCCTGCGGAAATGATCGAGACGGACCCGTCGGGGTTGGTGACCACATTCTCGTCGTCGATGCCGCTGAGCCCGGCAATGACATCAGAGGCCGCCAGCAGATCACCGTTTTCGTCATAGGCGTAGACGGTCCACTGGTCATCATAGGTGGAGCCGCCGTCATCATTCACATGGTTGAAGGTGAAGGACAGATCCTGCACCGGCTCGGAGAACTGATATTCGGCCGAAATCGGGTCAGCGGTGGCAAAGGCCCCGAATTCAGAGACGTTCTGGCCATCCTGGCTGTCATCCCAGGCATTGCCTGTGAAGGTTGCGGTCACAGTCGTGCTGTTGCCGTTTTCGGAAATGACTGTGCTGCCGCTTTCCGCGGTGCCGTCGCCGGCGGTCAGCCAGATTGCATTGTCGAGAATAGCCAAAAGCCAACTCCACCCCTAAATTCTCAGGCTCCCCTTGCGGGCCCTTGAATGACTTCACCCTCATCAACTTACCAGCCCCAACTGGCGGATTTTCCTAAAAGTTGATGTTTCGGCTGCTATTTTTGAAGGGGATTTCAGGCCTTGGCGGGGCCGGAATGTGGCAAAACTTGGACGGGCAGCAAAAAAGGCGCCCGCAAGGGCGCCTTTTCTACTGATTTCAGCAGCAGCTTAGCAGCTGTAGTACATGCCGAATTCCACCGGGTGCGGGGTGTGCTCGTACTTGTGGACCTCTTCCATCTTCAGCTCGATGTAGCCGTCGATCTGGTCCTTGGTGAACACGTCGCCCTGCAGCAGGAAGTCGTGGTCGGCGGCCAGGGCGTCCATGGCTTCGCGCAAGCTGCCGCAGACGGTCGGGATGCCTTCCAGCTCTTCGGCCGGCAGATCATACAGGTTCTTGTCCATGGCTTCGCCCGGATCGATCTTGTTCTTGATGCCGTCAAGGCCGGCCATCAGCAGCGCTGCAAAGCACAGGTAGGGGTTCGCCGCCGGATCGGGGAAGCGGGCCTCAACGCGCTTGGCTTTCGGGCTTTCGGTCCACGGAATGCGCACGCAGCCGGAACGGTTGCGGGCGGAATAGGCGCGCAGAACCGGTGCTTCAAAGCCCGGGATCAGGCGCTTGTAGGAGTTGGTGGACGGGTTGGTGAAGGCATTCAGGGTCTTGGAATGCTTCAGGATGCCGCCGATGAAATACAGCGCTTCCTGGGACAGGTCGGCATACTTGTCGCCGGCAAACAGCGGCTTGCCGTCTTTCCAGATGGACATGTTGACGTGCATGCCGGTGCCGTTGTCGCCTGCGATCGGCTTCGGCATGAAGGTCGCCGACTTGCC
>JABXIA010000409.1 GCA_013373325.1 Paracoccaceae bacterium | reverse complement strand
GTGGCCCGGCGCAAGGCGCCGGGCCACGCCCAACGGGAGCGGTGCATCTGCAGATGCGCCGGCGACGGGCGGGAGGGCAGCGCGGCTATGTCCCGATGGCTTTGCGGAAATGTCCGGCCAGGCGGGCGGCTTCCCTGGCACTGTCATGCCGCTCCAGCACCCTGGTGCGGCCGGCCTGGCCTAATTCGGTCCGCTTCTCCTGCGGTGTTTCCGACAGTTCCAGAAGTGCCTCCGCCAGCGCCGTTTCATCGCCCGCAGGGATCAGCCAGCCCGTTTTGCCCGGCTGCACCAGCTCCGGTGTGCCAGCAACATAGGTGGCAATGACCGGCCGGGCGGCAGCCATTGCCTCCATCACCACCATCGGCAGCCCCTCGGCAAAGGAAGGCATCACCAGCGCATGGGCACGGCCCAGTTCCTGCCGCACACCGTCTTCTGCCAGCCAGCCGGTCAGCGTGATATTCCGCTGCAGCCCGAGTTCGGCAATGGCCGCCTCCAGATCCGGGCGCATTTCCCCGTCGCCGATCAAAGCCAGCTGCGCATCCGGGACCTGCGCCACCAGCTGAGCCATGGCCCGGACTAGCACCATTTGCCCTTTCTGCTCAACAAACCGCCCGATGGCGGCCAGCCGCAGCGCCCCCCCGGGCAGCGGCGCGGGGTCCGCGAAACGCTCCGGCTCGATGCCGCAATGCACAACCTTCAGGCTGTCCCATTTACCAAAAGGCGCCCAGCGGCTGAGCTGGCTCTTGCCGTAACTGCTAACACCCGCTGTAAAGACGGCGCGGCTGATCTTCTCTCCCAGCGACAGCGCAAGGGGGGCATCGAATTCCTCTGGCCCGTGCACGGTGAAACTGTAGGCGGGGCCGCCCAGCACATGCGCCAGCATCGCCACCGCCGCGGAATTGGTGCCGAAATGCGCGTGCATGTGCTGCACGCCTTCCGCCGCGCAGCGCTGTTTCACATGGGCCGCTTCAGCCAGATAAATGAGGTGGCGCAGCGCCCCCTTGTCCGAGGCGCGTGCCAGTTGAAGCGCAAGCGCCAGCGCCTTTGAAAAACGGCGCGGCGCCGCCAGTCCCTCCCGCACCAGCGCCGCCAGGAGGCGGCTTGGGCCAGCCTTCAGCACATATTCGGTGCGCGCGGCCTCTGCCTGATCGCCTGGGTCGGCCAGTGCGGTATCTGAGGGCCGCATCGCCAGGCGCAATACCTCCGCGCCCTGCTGCTCCAGCGCCTGCAGCTCACGGCGGATAAAGCTGTGCGAGGGCTGCGGATAGGTGTTCAGGACATAGGCGATCTTCAACGCGGCGGCTTCCTGGCAGGTGCATGTATCCGTGGCAGGTTAGCGGTGGTTCGGCAGCTTGCCCAGCACCCTGTGCCGCTTGTCCATCGGGCGTGGAGAATGCAGCACAGGCGCCGGGATTGTCGCTGCATTTCAGCCGCTTGCGCATCGCTCAGCCGCCGTTGCCGCCGCAAGATTGACGCCCCTGCCCCGCCCGCCTAGCCTGCAGCATACGGGTTTAGGGGATTTGCGCCGGAATGCAGCGGGTTGCTTCGCTTTTTACCGGTCAGGGGATGATGGCGCGGGTGCTGCGCTCGGCCTCCTGGCTGATGATCGGGTATGGCGGCAGCCAGGCCTTGCGGCTGGCCTCCAACCTGATCCTGACCCGCATCCTGTTTCCCGAGGCCTTTGGCCTGATGGCGCTGGTCACGGTGGTAACGGTGGGTCTGTCACTGTTTTCGGACGTGGGCATCGGGCCGTCGATTGCCCAGAACAAGCGCGGCGACGATCCGGATTTTCTGGACACTGCCTGGACCATCCAGGTGATCCGGGGCTTTGGCCTGTGGCTGCTGACCGCACTCTTGGCCTGGCCCGCGGCCGCGTTCTATGGCGCGCCGGAACTGCTGGTCTATCTGCCGATCGCAGGCGCCGGGCTGGCCATCGCCGGCTTCAACCCGACCCGGATCGAAACCGCGCACCGGCATCTGCTGGCGGGGCGGGTCACGGCGCTGGATCTGGCGGGCCAGGCAATCGGGCTGGCGGCGATGGTGCTGCTGGCACTGGCCACGCAATCGGTGATCGCGCTGGTGCTGGGCGGGGTCATTCAAGCCGCGGCCAAGCTGGCGCTGTGCCACTGCGGCCTGCCAGGGGGAGCCAACCGGTTCCGCTGGGAGAAGGCAGCGGCGCGGGAGCTCATCCATTTCGGCAAATGGATCTTCCTGTCCACCGCCTTCTGGTTCCTGACCTCGCAGGGGGACCGGGCGATCCTGGGCAAGTTCGTGCCGCTGGAGGTGCTGGGGATTTACAACATCGGCTATTTCCTGGCGAGCTTTCCGATGCTTCTGGGGCATGCAGTGAACCAGCGGCTGATGATCCCTGTTTACCGCGACAAGCCTGCGCGGGAGGCACCTGAGAACCTGCGGCGTCAGCGGCAGCTGCGCTGCGGGCTGACGGGCGGCGTTCTCAGTTTGTTGCTAATTATGGCCTGGGCCGGGCCTTGGCTAGTCCAGATCCTGTATGATGAACGCTATGTGCAAGCCGGGCCGATGATCGTGCTGATCGCCTTGGCGCTGGCACCTGCGGTGATCACCATGACCTATGACCAGGCGGCGCTGGCGGCGGGCGACAGCCGCGGGTTCTTTGTGTTTTCAGCCGCCCGCGCCTGCCTCCAGACAGGTCTGTTTCTGGGCGGCGTGGCCTGGTTCGGGCTGGCTGGCGGAATTGCGGCACTGGGCCTGTCGATGCTGGCAGCCTACCCGGTGCTGGTGCGGCTGGCGCGCAGGCATCACGTCTGGGATCCTGTGCATGACGCCGGTTATGCACTGCTGAGCAGCGCGGCTGGCGGCGCGGCACTCAGCTGGCATTGGACGGAAATCACTGAGATGGCAGCGGCTCTGGGAATGCCTTAGGAATAGCCCGCAAGCCTACTTGGATTATTGCCCGAAGATGGGGACAGCCTTGGGCGGAAGCGGCCCCCTCTGCAAATCTGCCGCCGGGGCAGACACCCAACAACGTCTAGGACTTTCGCCGGAACCACCCGCGGCGCGGCGGGCGGGTGTCCAGCACCGGGATGGAAACCACGGGCACCAGCCCGGTTTCCCGCTCCATCTGTGCGGCAGTGCGCAGCACCGGGTGGCGCAACTCCTGAAGGAAGGCTGCCAGCAAGGCCAGAATGACGCTGGCCGCGGCGCCCATCAGCGCCTTGGTTTTGCGGGCGCCGGTTACCGGGTAGTCGGGCAGCGGCGCTGGCTCGATCACCGTCAGCCGCTCTGCCTGATGGCTGGTCTCCAGCCGGAAGCCGACCTCAGCCTCGTTGCGGCGGGCGGTCATCTGTGCCAGCTCGCCCTGCAACTGCTCCAGCCGGCGGTCATATGCACCGAGCTGACGCTCGACTTCCGGAGTGGTCTGCAAGGATGCTTCCAGCCCGGCCTTTCGCTGAGACAGCAGTGCCTCTTGCGCATCCAGCGTCGCCAGCTGCTGTTCGGCCTCCTCCTGCAGGCGACGGGCGGTGGCGGCGCGTTCTGTCGACTGGGCGCGGTCGGCAGCGCGGCGGATTTCGATACGCTCCCGGGCGATTTCCAGAAGGCCCTCGTTCATCGCTGCAATCTCAGCCCTGCGGAATTCGATGGTTCCGGGCAGGGTCACGTCGTTTGCGTTGCGGTATGCGGCGATCTCATCCTCCAAGGCTGCAACCTGATCCGCCAGGGCCGCTTCCTTCTGAACAAAGAAGCTGAGGGTTTCCCGCGCCTGGTCAATACGGGTCGACATGCTGAGTTCAATCGTGCGGCGGCCGAACTCGCTGGCGACCTGCTGCGCCTGTTCCGCTGTGGGCATCCGGGCAGTGATAGTCAGCACCGAAATGGTACCGTCATCGGCGAAGCCTTCGCGGGCGGCCGCAACACCGGTGATCTGCACCGATGTTCGCAGCTGCACGACTTTCTGCAATTCGGTCAGGGAGTCCTGCTCCGCATAGAGGCCGAATTTCCCGATAATTTCCAGCAATGTCCCACGGGCCATCAGCCGCTGCTCAATCAGCTGCATGCGCCGCGCCGAGGAGCCTTCGACCGTGGATTTGGCAAGTTCACCGGCAATCTGCGGCTGGGTGATCTGAAGCACCTCTGCCGTTTCGTATTCATGCTGCTGGCTGGCGGCGAACCACAGGGACACAAGACAGCCGAAGACAAACACGCAAGCGATGGTAAACAGCCTGCGCCGCACCATGTCGAGAAAATCGCCCAGTGAGTAGATCGGCCCCATCTGTCTGCTCTCATGCCGCCGGGGTTCCCGGCCGTTCAAATCCGTTAAAGCCGCGCACAAGGCCGCCATTCCCGGATTTATACCATAGCAACCGGGCGAAACTATGGCGCTTCAGCGGTCAGTTCAGCGGGCTGTCCGACCTGCGCGCGCGGTTCAGAACCACGCCCAGCAGCTCAGTGTGGCCTGCGAGCATCTTCTCGCAGGCGGCCAGTTGCGCCGCGGTGGTGCTGGTGCCGTCAGAGATCAGCAGAACGCCGTCCACCTGAGGCAGAAAGGCGGCGGTGTCGTCATGTTCCAGAACCGGAGGCAGGTCGAACAGTGCGGTGTCCGCGCCGCTGCGCAGCATCAAGTCGTCCACGGCTGCGCTGCAGCTTCTGCTATGCAGGATCTCGGCGGCGTCCTGATCCTTGGCGCTGTTCAGCCCGACGGCCAGCGATGGCAGCGGGCGCATCAGCTGGTCTTCCATTTGAACTGCGCCAGACAGGAAAGCCCCCATATCAGCAGTTGCCTGGATCCCCATGGCGTGTGCAATCCCCGGCTGGCGGAAGTTCAGATCCATCAGCACGGTGCGGCTGCCGGGAACCCGGGCCAGGCTGAGCGCGAGGTTAACCGCTGAGAAGGTGCTGCCGCAGCCTGCCGCCGGGGCGGTCACCGCAACCCGTTTCCAGCCGCGCGCCTTCAGCGTATGCGAAAGCCGGGTGCGGAGCAGATCGAAAGATTTTGCGGCGGGCGCAGAGCGGAACCGGCTTACCAGCGGCAGCCGCGTCTTATGCTCCTCTGTGCCCGGAAAGGGAACCTGCCGGATCCGCTCCCAGGGTTCCGGCAAAGCGGCGGGAAGTTGAATGGAACCAGCAGAAGAGGGCGCGTCCATGGGGCGCTGCCGCGGCGCGCTGGACGCCGCGGGTGCAGCCTCCGCCGGAGCACGGCGGCGGCGGAACCGCTTGAACCCTTGCTCGCTCATGCCGACCTCGTCATCCTTCTCCAACATCCGGGTGCCGCGCACCGGGCTGGCGGTGGCGGCCCCTGATACAGCAAAATGCTTCACAACCGTGCTCCTTGCAATGGCCGAACAGTCTGATGCCGGCGCGCGGAACGCAGGCAGAGCATACTGGAAACGCGTTAATATCCTGTCCCCTTCAGCACCACGCCGGCTGTGCGCCAGATCAGCACCAGATCCCCGGCCAGCGACAGCCCGCGCCGGTAGTCCGCATCTGCGCGCGCGCGGCTTGCAAAACTGCCCTCGTTGCGGACGGACACTTGCCAGAGGCCGGTGAGGCCGGGCCGCAGGGCAAAATAGGCCCGCGCATCACCATAAAGCGGCAGCTGCTCCGGCATCATCGGGCGCGGCCCGACCAGGCTCATCTCCCCCTTTGCAACGTTCCACAACTGCGGCAATTCATCCAATGAGGTGGCGCGCAGGATCCGGCCGACGCGGGTGATCCGCGGATCGTTCTTGAGTTTCTGGGTCTCATCCCATTCCCGGCGCAGGGCCGGATCGGTGACCAAGCAATGCTGCAGCATCCGGTCTGCATCGCGCACCATGGTGCGCAGCTTCAGGATACGGAACCGATGACCCCCGCGGCCCAGCCGGACCTGTGTGTAGAAGGGCTGGCCGCCCTCAAGCCACAGCGCTGCTGCACATACTGCAACCAGTGGAAGGACGACCGGCAGGCTCAGCAGCACCAGCAGCAGATCCAGGACCCGCTTGCCGCTTGCCGGATAGCCGCTTGCAATGCCGCCGCCTGTGCCCGCGTCTGCGTTCCAATCGGCCGGCCCCGCCGCTGCAAGACTGTTCAAAGCAGAGTTCACATTGGCCGGTTGCATCTGCAGCGGGCGGAGGAAAGCAACGGCCTTGGACGCCAGCCTTCCCTCAACCTCAACCCGTGCAAAAGACAGCCCCGCCCCTCCGGAAGCCGCATCTCTCATTCCATATCCCCTCACTCCAGCCAGTCCCCACGGCCGGGCCGCCGCCTGAAGCGGCGGGCGTTCACAATTCACCCAGACAATCCGCAAACCTGAGTCCGCAGAATGCCGTTACTGATTTTCTGGTTCGAAACGGGGCGCGCCCCCACGCGCCCGCGTCCTTTTCATGCGGCCGCCCAAAATAAACGGCGGCGGTGCACTCCTGCACTCTGCCCTAATTAGGACATATTTAGACAATTGCGCGTAAAATTTACATTTCACCGCAAAATGCACCGGAAAGGCGGGTTTCACCCGGAAAACACAGAAACGATAGGGGAAAAATTCCAGCATTGTTTCCCGAAGGAGCGCAGCGTGCCGGGATTAGGGCACCGGTCTTGCAAGCTTGTTTCGCGAAACTGCACCGGACAGCCAGGCAATTGGCAAATCTCTGCAGGCGAGTGTCCGGCAAATGAATTTTCTATTTAATAGGCAATTGCCCGTGCGGTCGGCAACTCGCCGGAAATGGGGACCCGTCAACAGACCGGACACAGCTGCACATTCAGCCTTTCGCGCAGCCGGGCGCCCTGAGTGTAACGCGCATCCGGCAGGTCTTTGCATCACTGCTGCCCGTCTCAGCCTGGCGGCAGACTTGCCGGATCCCGGATTCACGGCCATAACGCACCGCACGGAAACAGCAGAGGACGCAAGGGTATGACGAAGCCCTCCGGCAGCAGCACCAGCTGGGTGGCCGCCAATCTGGACGGAACAACACTGACCGCTTGGCCTGTAACCGGTGGAACCGCCGGTCCGGCCCAGGTTCAGAGGCTGCAGGACCGCAGCCCTGCCGCGCTGGCCGCCGGACTGCGGCGGGTCCGGTCCAGCGGGGCGCAACCCCTGATTCTCGGCGGCAGCCCGCTGGTGCCGCCGCAAATGGTGCCAGCGGAACCTGCAGCAATGCACTTGGCAACGGCAGAACTGGAAGAGCTGACCGTCCATGCCCTGCCGGGACTGAGCCAGACCGCGCCATGCGGTCTGATAGAAGGAGCTGCAGCCCGGCTGCGTGGATTCTTGCAGCTGAACCCGGATTGGGACGGGGTGGTCTGCCTGCCCGGCAGCACTGTCACCCATTGGGTTCAGGTCAGTGCCAGGGAGGCGGTGAGCTTCCAAAGCGCGCTGACTGGACAGCTCGCAGCTGCGGTGATGCAACCGATGGCTTTGGACGCCGATACCGGTTGCAACGGGGCCGCGCTCGCCGCAGCGGCAGCGGATGGGATCGCCAAGCCGGAACTGCTGGCGGCACGGCTGGCAACCCTCCAGGCAGAGGCCAGGCTGGGGCGTCTGCCGGCAGAGGATGCATGCGGCAGGCTATGGGGGCTGCTGCTTGGAGCGGAGCTGGCAGCCTCCCGGCCATATTGGCTGGGCCAGAATGTGGCTCTGCTTGCCGATGCGCCGCTTCAGGCGGTCTATTCCGCCGCGCTGGATGCCCAGGGACTGCCCGTCACCGTGGCAGACCCGCAGCGCATGACGCTGGAAGGGCTGACCAGGGCCTGGACCGCGGAGTAAGCCATGCCCAATTCTCCCGTTGCTGCAGCTCAGCGTGACCGGGAGGCTCAGCGGCACACTCCCGCGTTTGCAGACCCACCGGCTGCGCCGGGCGGCCTTGGCAGCCTTGGGCCAGGAAGGGGAAGCCGGGCGGGAGCCCCCTGCCTGCGGGGCCGCTGCCTCATCCGGCCTATGGCGTTGCCTGCCCGGCCCTGTACCGTGTTCCTTTCAGCGGCGGTGTCTCTGGCGGGCCGGCAAAGCACTGGGCAATTTGCATCCAGCCTTCGGCAGCAGCGCCGGAGACCTGCAAACCGGTGTCAGACAAGCTGCGCACCTGGGTGACAACCTGGGCAAACTCCACCGCTGAGCCTTTGACATAGTCCTCATCCTGCGGAGCATTCCATTCCCAAACCGCCCCCGACGGCCCGGTGAGCTGCACAAAGGGCGCAGGCTCCGGCACGTCCAGACCGCGGTTGCGGAAGCTCCAGCCATAGGTGGCCACCCCCAGATGCGCGATGTTGCGGATGCGATCCTGCTCCTGCCGCTCATGCCCCAGGAGGTCGAATACCTCCTGCCCGTGCGCCCAAGCCTCCATCTGCCGGGCGGTGACCGAGCTGAGCGCGCTCATGTCCGGACCGATCCATTTCAGCCGCGCCTTGGGGTCCGCTGGGGCGAAAGCATCGGCACAGCGCTCCGCCCCGTCCTGCCAGGCCGCAAACAGCGCCCGGCCGCTGAGGCCATCCAGCCAGGGAAACTGGCATTCGAGGATGGAGCGGCCCGCCTGCATGTCCCGCAGGACCGGCGCGATGAAGGCGGCAAAGGCGGCCTCCCCCTGCAAAGACGCTTCTGCCGCTGCGTTGAACAGATGCAGGTGCCCCAGCACATGGTCAATGGTCCAGCCCTTGAACTGGGTTTCGCGGTGGAACTCTGCTTCTGGCAGGCCCTCAAGGATGGCTGCCAGGGCGCGGCTCTCTGCACGGAAATCTTCGGCCTGCTGCATGGCTCTCCCCTTTTGTTCCGCCCGGCAGGATAGCCGGGCCAAGCGGAGGCCGGAAACAGAGACCAAACGTCACAAGATGAGCTGCCGTAGCGGCCGCATCAGGGCAGCGGACCGGTCTTGAAAAGACGGATTTTCAGACCGCCGTGTGCGACTGGCGCACCAAATGGCAGGAACGGCAGATTGGTTGCCTTGGCCAGGCTGGTTTCCGAGGTGACGATACCCACGCGCCAGCCCGAGAACCGATCCGTCAGCACCTGCCCCAACGCGCCGTAAAGGGCATAGAGCAGTTTCTTGTTGCCGATCCTGGCGCCATATGGCGGGTTGACGATGACCAGGCCCGGCGGGCCATCCGGGCGTTGCAGGTCGCTGACCGCAGCCTGGGCAAAACGGGTGCAATCGGCCACGCCCGCCCGCTCAGCATTGGCAGCGGCCATCTCCACGGCGCCCGCATTGCGGTCGGAACCATGGAACAGCAGGTCCGTTTCCCGCTCCTCGCCCTGCTGCTTCAGCACGGCCCAAGCGTCCGCATCGAAAGTTGCCAGCTGCTCAAAGGCAAAGCTGCGGCTGCGGCCGGGCTGCAGGCCCTTGGCGATCTCGGCGGCCTCGATCACGAAGGTGCCGGAACCGCACATCGGGTCCACCACAGGCTCGCTGCCGTCAAAACCGCATTCGCGCAGGAACAGCGCGGCAAGGTTTTCCCGCATCGGCGCCTTCCCGACCGCGGATTTGTGGCCGCGCTTGTGCAGCCCCTCGCCCGAGGTGTCGACGCTGAAGACGCAGAGGTTGTCCTCGATGCGCAGCTTCACTGTCAGTCCGGCGTCTTTGCTGACGGGGGCGCCGAGGGTTTCGGCAATTGCCTTTTCCACCCGCTGGGCAGCGGCGCCGGCGTGATAGATCTTGGACTTCTTGTTGGTGGAAACCTCCACCTTCACCGGCACATCCGGACGCAGCACCTCGCCCCAAGGAAACTTACGCGACCGTTTGTCCAGCTGGGCCAGGTGGAAGGCACGGAATTCGCCGATCCGCGCCAGAACCCGCGCGGCGCCGCGCACCGACAGGTTGGCGCGCCAGACCTCCGCCCAGTTGCCCTGCACCGTGACCCCGCCCGGCACCGCCTTGGGTGCGGCAAAACCCAGCTCCTTGGCCTCGGCCAGCAGCGCCTGTTCCAGCCCCGGCGGTGCGGTCAGGAAGATCTCGAATGTAGTGTCTTGCGTCATGCTGCCCTCCTTAGACGCAAAGCCCAGCCGCGGCGACTGTTTTTTCAAATCCCGCCTTTGGAGAAACTGCCGCGGCGTCACAACCGAAAATGCCGCAACGCGGCATCACTACGACGTTCAACTGAAGCCGCAAATAGCAAGCAAATTCAACAAACTACGAATTACTAAAAAATTAGTTTGACAACATAATCCAACCTATGAAAGCTCTATGCCAGTCAGGTGCAGCCAACGCGCAGCTGGCCTCAAGAGACTTTCAGGGAGGAAGAGATGCGTAAGTATCTTCTCTCCGCAGCAGCCGTTTGTGCGGTGGTTGCGGGATCAATTGGCTATGCCGACGAAATGGCGGCCAAAAAATGGATTGATGAAGAGTTCCAGCCGTCGGCTTTGACCAAGGATGAACAGCTGTCTGAGATGCAGTGGTTCATCAAGGCCGCGGAACCTTACAAAGGCATGGAGATCAACGTGCTGTCGGAAGGCATTCCGACGCATAGCTATGAATCCGAAGTGCTGACCAAAGCGTTTGAGGAAATCACCGGCATCAAGGTGAACCACCAGATCCTGGGTGAAGGCGAGGTCGTTCAGGCCGTGCAGACGCAGATGCAGACCAAGCGGAACCTCTATGACGGCTACGTCAATGACTCCGACCTGATCGGCACCCACTCGCGCCTGCAGCTGGCGTACAACCTGACCGACATGATGGCAGGCGAGTTCAAGGACGTGACCAACCCCGGCCTCGATCTGGATGACTTCATGGGCACCCAGTTCACCACCGGCCCGGTCGGCGACCTGTACCAGCTGCCCGACCAGCAGTTCGCTAACCTGTACTGGTTCCGCAAGGACTGGTTCGACCGCGAAGACCTGCAGGCCGCGTTCAAGGAAAAATACGGCTATGACCTGGGCGTGCCGGTCAACTGGTCCGCATATGAAGACATCGCCGAGTTCTTCAGCGAGCAGGTCAAGGAAATCGACGGCACCGCGATCTATGGCCACATGGATTACGGCAAGCGCGCGCCGGACCTCGGCTGGCGGATGACCGATGCCTGG
>JABXIA010000101.1 GCA_013373325.1 Paracoccaceae bacterium | reverse complement strand
GCAAAGGACATGATGCGGCCGGCGATGTTGTTGATCTTCTCGTTGCGCTGCACGCATTCCAGCAGCCCGTCTGCATCCAGATCCGCCAGCTTGCCCTCGTAATCGGCGGCAAAGGCGGCGCATTCCTCTTGCAGCCAGTCCAGGTCGCGGGCCAGTTCGGGGGCGTCCTCAGACGCATAGAGATCGCTGAGGTCCCATTCCGGCAGATCGCCGAGGCCGCCGGAACCGGCAGTGGCATTTGCGTCGCGAACGGGGAAGGGAAGCTGGAACATAGGGGCTCCTGTCATGAGAAATGCTTTGACCCAACATCTAAGGGCGGGCTTGCGGGATCACAAGCAGCCGGGTGCGGAACCGGGAGAGAATGGCAGAAGCGGGTAAGGGCCGGGTAAACGGGGCGTGCGCAGCCCGCGCAACGTGGCAGCGGAGTGTCAGCGGCTGTACTGGTCAAACAACCGGCACATGCTGGAAAACACATGGGCGCGGATTTCCGGGGTTTCCATCATCACCTCGTGCTGGGCGCCCTTGATCAGGTCCAGCTCGCCGCCCGGCCAGCGGTTCATGCGGTCGTGGACCGCCTCTGGATTGACGATCTGCTCCTCAGTGCCGAGGAAAGTGATGCAGGGCAGCGCGGGTGAGGGCAATTTCTCCAGTTCGGCGCATTCCTGCAGGCTGACCCGCAGCCATTGAATGGTGGGGCCGCCAAGCACCAGATCGGGCTGGGCGGCCAGCTGGGCATGCATCAGCTTGTACATGTCCGGATCAGTTGTCAGCGTGTTGCCCTCAAACGGGGTGATCTGAACATACTGATCCAGCGCGGTGGTCGGCAGCAGCCGCTCGTCCAGTCTCAGATACGGCGCGATGCTGCCCAGAAGGCTGGCAAGCGGCCGCAGCAGCGGTGGGATCTGGATGCCCCACATCGGGCCGGTGAAACAGCAGGAGTTGACCTCCAGCCCCTCGGTCAGCGCCCGCAGTCCGATGGCGCCGCCCATTGAATGGCCAGCCAGGTGCCAGGGCCGGGGCAGGTTCAGCTGCGCGGCCAGCGCCGCCAGCGCCTGCACATCTTTCTGGAAATCGGTGAAATGCCCGACGTGGCCCAGCCGCCGTTCCGCCAGCATCCGCCCGGACAGTCCCTGGCCGCGCCAGTCCACGGTCAGAGTGGCATAGCCGCGGGCGGCAAACTCGGCCGCGGCGGGCCCGTATTTCTCGATATATTCCGTGCGTCCGGGGAACAGCAGGACCGTGCCCTTTGCCTCCCCCACCGGACTCCAATGGCCTGCACGGATGCGCAGGCCATCTGAGGTGTGCACCCAGTGGGCTGCCCCGCCTGCCGGTCCTTGCGCGATCTCCGTGAACAAGGGAGCAGGCTGGAGGTCCACCGGGGTTCCGTCCATCAGGCCAGCGCAGAGGCGAGCTGCATCGCTGTGCCCATATCGCCGTCGATGGTCAGCTTGCCGGACATGAACGCAGCGGTCGGGTTCAGCTCGCCCTCAAGGATCGACTGGAAGGTGTCGGCGTCCGCAGACATGGTCACGTCGGCTTCTTCATCGGCGACGCGGGCGCCGGAGCCGTCCAGCATGATGGCGCCCAGACCTTCGATCTGGAATTTGGCGGAGGCGGTGAATTCGCCTGCGTCCAGTTTGCCGTTCAGGGCCTCAGCTGCCTGTTCAAGGGTAACGCTCATCTTGATCCTCAATCTGTTTTGCGCGCCTTATAGCACAAACCTGTGAAGCCATAGCAGCTATTACTGGTAAATGCAGCGCGCGGGATTACACTGGGAGCATCATGGTGGCAAATTTCCCAAAGCTCAAAGCTATCGTGGCGGCAACGGCGGCCATGACGGCGCTGTGCCTGCCCTTCAGCAGCACTGCGCAGGTGCTGTCCGCCGACGTGCTGCTGCAGGACCTGGCGCAGGCGGAAGCGTCTGAAGCCGCCGCGATTGACCGCGAGCTGCAGGCACTGTGGGCCAGAAGCGGCTCTCCTTCAATGGACCTGCTGCTGCGGCGGGGGCGCGATGCGATGGAGCGCGGGGACCTGCAGGAGGCGGTGGAGCATCTGACCGCGCTGACCGATCACGCGCCTGGCTTTGCCCGCGGCTGGTATGAACGCGCGCGGGTCTATTTCGAGATCGGGCTCTACGGGCCGTCTATCGCGGATTTGGAGCGGTCATTGGCTTTGAACCCGCAGGACTACAACGCGATTTATGCGCTGGGCGTGGTGTTTGAGCAATTCCGCCAGCCGGAGCGCGCCTATGAGGCCTACCAGCGCGCCAAGGCTATACATCCGCACCACGAGGAAGTAAGCAGCGCCCTCGAACGTCTGAGGCCCTCGGTTGAGGGCAGGGAACTGTAAGCCCCGCTGGGGCGCGGGGGCTGAAGTTATGGCAAGCGCATCGCGGATCGTGGCCGTTCTGGGCCCGACCAACACCGGAAAGACCCACTATGCCATCGAACGGATGCTGGGCTACCGCACCGGGGTGATGGGCTTTCCGCTGCGCCTTTTGGCGCGGGAAGTCTATGACAAGGTGGTGGCGGCGCGCGGCCCGTCAGTCGTGGCGCTGGTCACCGGCGAGGAACGCATCGTGCCGCCGCGGGCGCAGTACTGGATCTGCACCGTGGAGGCGATGCCGGAGGGCATGGGCTGCGATTTCCTGGCCATCGACGAAATCCAGCTGTGTGCCGACCCGGAGCGCGGTCATGTGTTCACAGACCGGCTGCTGCGCGCCCGCGGTACTCATGAGACGCTGTTTCTGGGCGCAGACACCATGCGCGGACCGATCTCGGCGCTGGTGACGGGTGTCGAATTCGTCCGTCGCGACCGGATGTCCGATCTGGTCTATACAGGTTCGAAAAAGATAAGCCGGATGCCGTCCCGCACCGCAATTGTCGGGTTTTCGGTTGATAATGTCTATGCGATTGCAGAGCTGATCCGCCGCCAGAAAGGCGGCGCAGCGGTGGTGATGGGAGCGCTCTCCCCCCGGACACGCAACGCGCAGGTGGCGCTCTATCAGAATGGCGAGGTTGATTTTCTGGTCGCGACCGACGCCATCGGCATGGGGCTCAATCTCGATATCGACCATGTGGCTTTCTCCTCCACCACCAAGTTCGACGGCCGCCGGATGCGCGAACTGGCCCCCAATGAACTGGCCCAGATCGCAGGCCGCGCCGGCAGGGGGATGAGCCACGGTACCTTTGGCGTCACCGGCGATGCCCGACCCTTGGATGAGGGCACCGCATCGGCCATTATGAACCATCAGTTCACACCGCTGAAGAAACTCAACTGGCGCTCTGCCGATCTGCAATTCGGCTCGGTTGAGGCGCTGATCAATTCGCTCGAATCAAACCCTTCGAACGAGAACCTGATCAAGGCGCGCGAGGCCGATGATCTGGGTGCGCTGAAAATGCTGTCGCGGGAATCCGCCGTCATCTCGCGCACCACCAACGCGCAGTCGGTGAAACTGCTGTGGGATGTCTGCCGGATCCCGGATTTCCGCGGTATCAGCCATGCTGAACACACGTCGCTTCTGGGGGTGATTTTCGAGCATCTGCACGGCGGCGGAGTGGTGCCGGACGATTGGATGGCCCGCCAGATAAAGCGGATTGACCGCACCGACGGAAACATCGACACATTGTCTAAGCGTCTGGCATTTATCCGGACGTGGACATATGTCGCGCAGCGGAATGGCTGGCTGAGTGACGAAAGCCATTGGCGCGGGGAGACGCGCGCTGTAGAAGACAGGTTGTCGGATGCTCTGCATGAGCGTTTGACTCAGCGATTTGTGGACCGGCGCACGTCTGTGCTGTTGCGGCGGCTCAAACAGAAGGAGGCCCTTTTGGCCGAAGTGAATGACAAGGGTGAAGTGACGGTCGAAGGTGAATTCGTCGGCCGTCTGGAGGGGTTCCGGTTCAGCCCGGACAAAGCTGCGCAAGGCACCGAGGCAAAGGCCCTCAAGGCGGCCTCGCTGCAGGCATTGGCGCCGCAATTCCATCTGCGTGCGGACCGGTTCTACAACGCACCCGATACCGAGATCGATTTTACCGAGCAGGGCGGCCTGATGTGGGGCGAGCAGGCGGTGGGCAAGCTGGTTGCCGGCGCCGATGCGCTGAACCCGCAGATCGAGGTTTTCGTGGATGAGGCCGCAGGGCCGGATGTGGCCCAGAAGGTCGAACGCCGCCTGCTGCATTTCATCACCCGCAAGATCAACGCGCTGTTCGAGCCGCTTTTGAATCTGCAGAAAGACGAAGAACTGACCGGCCTTGCCCGCGGTTTTGCATTCCGCATGGTCGAGAACCTCGGCGTGCTGCCCCGTGCGGGCGTGGCGCAGGAGGTCAAGGACCTGGATCAGGACGCCCGCGGCGCGCTGCGCAAGCATGGCATCCGGTTCGGCCAGTTCACCATTTTTATGCCTCTGCTGCTGAAGCCCGCGCCGACACGTCTGCGCCTGGTGCTGTGGTCGCTGGCCAATGGCTTGCAGGACTTCCCGGAGGCACCGCCCCCGGGGCTGGTCACGGTGCCGTCGATCAAGGATGCGCCCGAAGGCTATGACACCATGTCCGGCTACCGGGCGGCAGGCGAGCGGATGATCCGTATCGACATGCTGGAACGCCTGGCCGACATGCTGCGCAGCGAAGACAGCCGGGGCGGCTTTGAAGCCAAGGCCGACATGCTGTCGATCACCGGCATGACGCTGGAGCAGTTCGCCGATCTGATGCAGGGCCTGGGCTACAAGGCCGAGAAGGGCGAGCGCGAGAAGGTGAAGCCGGCCGATGCCGTGGTGGCTGAAACCAGCACGCCTGCCGAAGGGCAGCCGGTGATGGATGCCGCCGCAGAGGCAGAGAACACCCCGGCCGCGGCGCCGGCCGTTGAGGGCGAGCCTGCGCCGGCGGATGTGCCTGCCGGCACCGAAGCGATCGCGGACGAGGGCGTTGCCCCCATCGCCGAGGAGCCGGCTGAGCCGGCAGCCGAGGCGCCTGTTGCGGAAACGGCCGCGGATGAAACCCCGGTTGGCGAAGCTGCTGATGCGGGCGTCGACGCGCCGGAGGTTGAGGTATTCTTCACCTTTACCTGGGGCGGCAACCGCGGCGGACGCCAAGGCGGCGGCCAGCGCCAGCAGAACCGCCGCCCGCAGGGCGACGGCAAGCCCGGCGGCAAGGGCAAGCCGCGCGGCGCCAAAGGCGGCGACCGTGACGGCGGCCGGGGCAAGCCGGGCCGTAAGGGCGGTCCGCGTCAGGATCAGGGCGCCAAGACCTATTCCTCGCGTCCCGCCAAGAAAGAAAAGCAGATCGACCCCGACAACCCCTTTGCCGCTGCGCTGATGGGGTTGAAGCAGGGCGACTGACCCGGCCATGACTGAGGGGGCGCCCAAGATCCGCATCGATAAGTGGCTGTGGCATGCGCGGTTCTTCAAGACCCGCAGCCTGGCCGCAAAACAGGTCAGTGCGGGCCATGTGCGCCTCAACGGCACCAAGGCACTGAAACCGGCTCAGAGCGTCACCCGGGGTGACGTTCTGACCTTCGCTCAGGCAAAAGTGATCCGCGTGGTGCGGGTGGAGGCCATCGGCGCACGCCGCGGCCCGGCGCCGGAAGCACAGGCGCTGTACTTCGACATGACGGAAAAGCAGGAAAAAGTTCCGGCCAATCCGAAGTTCGAGGGAAAAGGCCGCCCGGACAAAAAAGCCCGCAGGGCGCTTGATCTTACCCGCAAGCCAGAGGGCTATTGACGCCTTGAAGTGCAGCCGCGTCTGGATTAGCTAGGCGCAAACGGATAACGGGACTCGGTACAATGACCTATGTCGTGACGGAAAACTGCATCGCCTGCAAATACACCGACTGTGTCGAGGTATGCCCGGTGGACTGTTTCTATGAGGGCGAGAACACCCTTGTGATCCATCCCGACGAATGCATCGACTGCGGCGTTTGCGAACCGGAATGCCCGGCTGACGCAATCCGACCGGACACTGAGCCGGACATGGACAAATGGGTCGAGTTCAACCGCAAGTATGCGGAGCTGTGGCCGGTGATTGTCTCCAAGAAAGACCCAATGCCCGGGTATGAGGAGCGCGACGGTGAAGAGGGCAAGATGGAGAAGTATTTCTCCGAGGCGCCCGGCGAAGGCGGCTGATTCTCTGCCTCGCGCGGCTATGCCGCATTTGTGCGGAAAACCGCCGTAATGGTGCGGGTTTTCACGGGCCCTTGCCAGCAGGCCGCCTTTCGGGCGGCCCTTTTTTATGGTATACTTAAACCACAATAGACATAAACAATCGGAGTCCGCCCCCGGTGCGCCGTAGCAGTGGCGCGCATAATGGGCGGTATTTCTGCGGAGAAAGTGTCCTGAGAGCTGGTCAAACTGAACTGACCGGGACTGGAGATTTTTTCCGCCACAGTGCCGGTGCCGCCCGGCCATGAGTGAGGAAGAACCTGTATGACCAAGTCGAAGAAGCTCGAATTCCGCCCCAATGATTATGTGGTCTACCCGGCGCATGGCGTCGGCCAGATCATCTCGATCGAGGAGCAGGAAGTGGCCGGCTTTGCGCTGGAGCTTTTCGTGATCACCTTTGAAAAGGACAAAATGACCCTGCGGGTGCCGACCAACAAGGCGACCGAAGTGGGTATGCGCTCCCTCAGCTCGCCGGACGTGATTGCCCAGGCGATGAAAACGCTGAAAGGCAAGGCCAAGGTCAAACGCGCCATGTGGTCGCGCCGCGCACAGGAGTATGAGCAGAAGATCAACTCGGGCGATCTGATCTCGATCGCTGAAGTGGTGCGCGACCTGCACCGCACTGACGACCAGCGCGAGCAGAGCTATTCCGAGCGTCAGCTGTATGAAGCCGCGCTGGAGCGCCTGACCCGTGAAGTGGCTGCCGTTTCCGGTAATGATGAAATTGCTGCTGCAAAGCAGGTGGATGAGGTCCTCACCTCCCGCGCTGCCTGACTATTGCGATGAATTCGTATTGAGAGGGCCGTGCCTGAAAGGGCGCGGCCTTTTTTCGTGTTTGAAAGCAGCCTAGCTGCAGAGTGCAAGCAAGGTAAGCAAGCCTGCAATCTCAGCAACTTGCTGGGAAGCGCCAAGGATATCGCCGGTCTGGCCACCGATTTTGGCCTTTGCCACCCGGCCCAGCCCGGCCGCAGTCGCACCCATTACCGCAGCCGCGGCAAATGCAGTGCCGCCGACAATCGGCAGCGACAAGGAGATGGCCATTCCCGCGGCCAAAAGGCACGGGAGAGTGCCAGGGCGTCCGACAGTCTGAGACAGCCCTGCGGAACGGGCGTTGGGAAGCACTGTCATCAAGACCGGCATCACGGCCCGGCTCAGCATGGCGAGAGTCAGAAGCGGCCAGACACCGGCGGATGCAAACAGCGCTGCCAGACCGCTCCAGCGCAGGCCCAGGCCCAGGATCAGTGCGATCACCCCATAGGCCCCGATGCGGCTGTCCTTCATGATCTCCAGCCGCCGTTCGCGGGTGAACCCGCCCCAAAGCCCGTCGGCGGTATCGGCCAACCCGTCCTCATGCATGGCGCCGGTCAGCATCACCTGCACTGCCAGCGCCAGACCCGCGGCCACCATGGCAGGCAGCCCGGCAGCCAGCGCCAGCGCCGCCAGCAGCACCGCAGGCAGGGCAACCGCAAGGCCAGCCAGAGGAAAGGCCCAAACCGCCTTGGCCTGCCGCTGGAATGCTTGCGGCGGCAATTGCGGCAGCGGCAGCCTGGTCAGCAGCACCAGTGCCAGCAGGATGTCTTTTGGCTGTATGTCGTTTTTTCGCATTCGCGGGCCTATTGCAGTGCTTGCGGCGGGGCTGCTAGCGGTTAAAGAGGGTCAATCCGCTTTATCCGCGTCCACCACTCAGATGCAACGTGGCTTTCACATGCTGCCACAGCTTTCCTCCCTTGATGATTTCCGCGCCGCACTGGCTGGCGCGCCGGCCCAGGACCAAACGTCTGTCGCCGGTGCGGCGGCACGCAATGGCCAGCTGACAAAACCGCCGGGCGCACTAGGGCGGCTGGAGGATCTGGCGGTATGGTACGGCGGCTGGCGGGGCAGCGACCGGCCTGAAATCACAGCGCCCCAGGTTATTGTGTTTGCCGGCAATCATGGGGTGATGGAGCAGGGGGTCTCGGCATTTCCGGCAGAAGTGACGGCGCAGATGGTGATCAACTTTGAGCACGGCGGCGCTGCAATCAACCAGCTGGCCAAGCTGGCCGGGGCCCGCATGGATGTACATGCGCTGGAGCTGGACCGCCCGACCGCCGACTTCACCAAAGGCGCCGCGATGAGCCAGGGTGATCTGCTGACAGCGCTGAAGGCTGGTTGGGACGTTGTGGATCCGTCTGCGGATCTTCTGGTGGTTGGCGAGATGGGGATCGGCAACACCACCCCGGCAGCAGCCCTGGCCTGCGCGTTGTTCGGGGGTGAGGCCGCGGACTGGACCGGCCGCGGCACCGGGGTGGACGACGCGGGTCTTGCCAACAAAACCAGGGTTGTTTCTGAGGGGGTGGCGTTGCACCGGGATTCTATCCGCGATGGTCTGGATGCGCTGGCCTGCCTTGGCGGCCGTGAAATCGCGGCAATGGCCGGCGCCATCGCTGCCGCCCGTGTGCTGCGCATTCCGGTGATCCTCGACGGGTTCATCTGTTGCGCAGCGGCTGCGTGCCTGTTGCAAACGGCCGACGGAGCGCTGGACCATACGGTTGCCGGCCACCAAAGCGCCGAAGGCGCGCACGCGGCGTTGCTTGCAAAACTTGGCAAGGAGCCGCTGTTGTCGCTGGGCCTGCGCCTGGGCGAAGCGTCCGGTGCGGCGCTGGCGATCCAGATCTTGAAGGGCGCCATTGCCTGCCACAGCGGCATGGCCACATTTGCCGAGGCCGGGGTCTCGGACGGCTGATCCGTTGGACTATGCCATGAAACGGAAAACCCCGGCTTGATGCCGGGGTTTTTTTATTCTGCGGCTTCCGACGACCTCTTTCGCTTTCTCTCGGCCATCTCGAAGATCGCGCTTTCGATTGCTTTTTCCAGCTCCTGCGCCCGTTCAATATAGGCCGGGTTCTGGCTGGCCGGCACACCCGGCATCCAGTGCTGCGCCAGGTCGCGCAAGTTCTGGCGGTCATGATTGTAGAAGGTCTGCGCCGCCTGTGCCGCTTCATATTCGCTGAGGCCGACGTTTTCGAGCACATAGCGGCCTGCGCGGACTGAGCTGTCGAACAATTCGCGCACGATGTCGTCGGCGCCGGCCTGATACAGCTCGTAGACGTGATTGCGGTCCTTGGCGCGGGCAATGATGTGCAGGTCGGGGTAGGCGCGGCGCACATAGGAAACCATTTTCACCACGCCCTCCGGGTCGTCCAGCGCCACCACAAAGACCTTGGCCTTTGCAATGCCTGCGGCCTTCAGGAGTTCGGGGCGGGTGGGGTCGCCGAGGAAACTTTTGACTCCGAAGCGGCGCATCAGTTGCACCGCTTCCATATCGTGATCAAGCACAACAGTCTTGAAGCCGCTGGCCTGCACCAGCCGGTTGACGATCTGCCCGAAACGGCCGATGCCCGCGATGATCACCGGCCCTTCTTCGTCGATCTCGTCCGGTTCAGGTGCCTGCAGCGGCTCTCCCATGCGCTTGGACAGCAGATCATAGGCGATGAACAACAGCGGAGTGATCAGCATAGACAGCGCGATCACCAGCAGCAGTTTCTCTGACAGCGCCGCGGGAATAACGTTTAGCTGGGTGGAGAACGCCAGCAGGACAAAGCCGAATTCCCCGGCCTGTGCCAGGCTGAGGGTGAATAGCCACAGCCGGCGCCGGCGCAGCCCGAAGGCACGGCCGACAGCAAACAGCACCACCCCCTTGGCGAAGATCACCAACAGCGCCAGCCCGATCAGATCGCCGGGGTCGGCCAGGAACTGGCGGTAATTGATGCCGGCCCCCACGGTGATGAAGAACAGTCCGAGCAACAGCCCCTTGAATGGGTTGAGGTCGCTTTCCATCTCGTGCCGGAACTCGGAGTTGGCCAGAACCACGCCCGCCAGGAAGGCGCCAAGCGCCGGCGACAGGCCGACCAGCGTCATCACAAAAGAAATGCCAACCACAATCATCAGCGCCAGCGCGGTGTACATTTCGCGCAGGTTTGAGGCGTGGATGAAGCGGAACAGCGGCCGGGTCAGGTAGATGCCTGCCAGGATGATGAGGGCGATCGCAGCCAGGGTCACCAGCGCAACAGCCCAGCCGGGCAGCCCATCGACCAGTGACAGGGATCCATGGCCGCCGCCGTGCCCGCCCGCAGCTTCACGGCTGATTGAGCCGTCGGAGGAGAATTGCGGAATGGCGTAGGTGCCCAGAAGAGGTAAAAAGGCGAGGATCGGGATCACCGCAATATCCTGCGTCAGCAGCACCGAGAAAGCCGCGCGGCCGCCGCCGGTCTGCATCAGCCCCTTTTCCGATAGTGTCTGCAGCACAATGGCGGTGGACGACAGCGATAGCGCCAGCCCAACCGCCAGGCTGACATGCCACGGCTGGCCCATGGCCATGGCCGCGCCCATCAAGACAACTGTTGACGCGGTAACCTGCATGCCGCCCAGGCCGATCAGCTTGTCCCGCATTGCCCATAGCGCGCGGGGTTCCAGCTCCAGCCCGATAAGGAACAGCATCATCACCACGCCGAACTCGGCAAAATGGCGCAGATCTTCGGTTTCGGCACCGGTCAAGCCGAGTACAGGGCCGATTGCGATGCCGGCTGCAAGATACCCCAGGACCGATCCCAGGCCGAGACGTGCCGCCAGCGGCACTGCGATGACCGCAGCGCCCAGGTAAATGGTTGCCTGATAGAAAAACTCTTCCATAAAACACGTATCGCAAGCCTGCCGGTGCCTTGGCAATGGCTTTGCAGCGGCAGGGCTGGCTGTTATGGCAAATGAGCGCCTGCGGGGCGCTACTGCTCCAGCATGCGGATGTCTTCGCTGAGGCTTGCGATCCGGTCCAGCCGCCGGGAGATCCGTTCCTGGAAGCCGCCGAGCTGGTCGATGATATCGGCCAGGGTCTCCCCGGAATCAGTCAGCCGCGCGCTTTCGATCTTGAGCAGAACCCGGGTTGAACTGAGACCCAGGAAATGACGGTGCATGATCTGGCAGGCGCCGGTTATGCGCGCAGCTTCCTCATCCACTTCCTTCATGCCGTCTTCTGAGCGCTTGACTTGCTGCTTGACCAGGTCGCCAAGGATCTTGCGCTCCGTCTCCATATCAGCTTCGCCCAGGTCACGGCGCTCCTTCTGGAGTTGTGTGTCGCACTCGATCAGGATGCGGGCCATTCCCTCGACAAACAGGCTGTCGTTCACGGAGGATTTGATCTTGGCAAAGTTGCTGTTCTCACCCATCACGTGGGCGCCGAACCAATCGGACATCTGCCGGGACATGGCGCCATAGTTCTGGGACAGGACCGTGACGGGGCCGCCCGAAGGCTCGATGCGGGAGGCCAGCACCCGCAAGTTGTGCGGAATGGTGTGCATGGCATCGAAATCCGCAATCAGCCCATCGGTTTCCTCAGCCAGTTTTTCGGCGTCCTGCAGCATGCTTGTCAGCTCTTGAATCCGGGCATGAACCTGGTTTCCCAGTCCCTTATCCCGCGCGATCAGTTCCTGGCTGAGGGCGTGGGCCGCAAACTGATGGTAGTTTTCGTAGCCCTGGCTTTTGAGCCAGTCGAGCAGGTGCTGGGCGCTTTCCTCCGGCTTGACACCTTCTTCTTTTTCACGCTTCAGCATCTTGGCATAGAGGCCGCGCACCTCATCAAACAGCTTGCTGCTGGGTTTGATGCGGGCCGACAGATAGCCGTCCTGGCACGGGACCACCACGGCGAACACCCAGTAGTACAGCCCGTCCTTGGACTTGTTCTTGACGTAAGCGCCTATGCTTTCGCCGCGCTGGATGGTGTCCCAGAACAGCGAAAACACGCCCTTGGGCATATCCGGATGCCGGATCACCTTGTGCGGCGCACCGATCAATTCTTCCCAGGGGTAGGCCCCAACGCGGCGGAAGACATAGTTTCCGGCGCGGATCACCCCACGGCTGTCAGTTCGTGAGAAAAACACCTCATTGAGGCCAAACGGGGCCTCGCCGCTGGTTGGGCGGGGTTCAACACGGCGGTCTACAAAAGACACGGAACAGTTCCACTTTGGATTACATAAATCGTCGGTTCACCAATACCTCCAATTCCTTCCCAGCTGGTTAAGTTGGGAGCGGCGCATCCCGTTTTAATTGTGCCATCACGATTTGGCTCTGAACCCGCGCGACGCCGGGATGGGGCAGCAGAATCTCGTGGATCAGCGTGTTCAGCGCCTGCAGGTCAGTACAGTAGACTCGCAGCAGGTAATCGGCCTCGCCGGTCATGGTCCAGGCCGAAGTGATTTCCGGCTGGCTGGCCACCAGACGCGCGAATCCCTTCGACTGTTCCGGCCCGTGGCTGCTGAGATGAACTTGCACAAATCCCTGGACCGCCAGCCCTAGCTTGGCCGGACTCAGCCGGGCGGCATAGCCTTCGATGAAGCCCTCAGCCTCCAGCCGCTGCCGCCGCCGCCCGGCCTGGCTTGGTGACAAGTTCAGCAGTTCACCCAATTCCTGAGCTGTGAGGTGCGCGTTCCTCTGCAAGGCTGCGAGCAGCTTGGTGTCGGTTGGATCAAGCATGCGTGATTTCTCCTGTTTTGACGATCATTGCGCGTAAGCTACGCACAATTCAATCGTTTGATGCGAAACTATGCGGAAATCCTGCATCGTGAATGCGGTATTCTTGATTCAAGAAATCACATTGTCCCGAATGACATGAAGGAGACGCGCTATGGGTCCTTTTCCACACAACGCCCCCAAGTCCGAGATCACGCCGGAAAACCCGGCGGGCACGGATGGCTTTGAATTTGTTGAGTTTGCCAGCCCGGAACCGGCTGAACTTCGGGCACTGTTTGCCCGCATGGGTTACGAACTGACGGGCCACCGCAAGGGCCAGCCGCTGGTGGAACTATGGCAGCAGGGGGATGTCACCTACATCCTGAATGCTGACCCGGAGAGCTTTGCCGCTAAATTTGTGGACGAACATGGCCCCTGCGCCCCTGCGATGGGATGGCGGGTTGCTGATGCGCAAAAGGCGTTTGAACATGCCGTGTCCAAAGGCGCGGAAGCTTATGAAGGCCCGGGAAAGGTCATGAACGTGCCGGCCATCAAGGGTATTGGCGGTTCTCTGATCTACTTCATCGACCAGTATTATGACACCTCGCCCTACAACGAGGAGTTTGAGTGGCTGAAGCAATCCAAGCCGCGCGGCGACGGCTTCTACTACCTCGATCACCTGACTCACAATGTCTACAAGGGCAACATGGACAAGTGGTTCAAGTTCTACGAGGAGCTGTTCAACTTCAAGGAGATCCGTTTCTTTGATATCCAGGGCAAGTACACCGGCCTGTTCAGCCGCGCGCTGACCTCGCCCTGCGGCCGGATCCGGATCCCGATCAACGAAGACCGCGGTGAGACCGGCCAGATCGTGTCCTACCTCAAGAAATACAATGGCGAAGGTATCCAGCACATCGCAGTCGGCACAGAAGACATCTATGCCAGCACCGATGCGATTGCCGAAAAGGGCCTGAAGTTCATGCCCGGCCCGAACGACACCTATTACGAGTTGTCCAAGGAGCGGGTGCACGGCCATGATGAGCCGTTGGACCGGATGAAAAAACACGGCATTCTGATCGACGGCGAAGGTGTGGTGGACGGCGGCGAGACCCGCATCCTACTGCAGATCTTCTCGAAAACCGTGATCGGGCCGATCTTCTTTGAGTTCATCCAGCGCAAGGGCGATGACGGCTTCGGAGAGGGTAACTTCAAGGCGCTATTTGAATCGATCGAGCGTGAGCAGATCGAAAGCGGCGAGATCCAGGCAGCGGAATAAGCGCAGGCTGAGGACATGATTGAGCCGGGTCTGTCGTGCAGGTCCGGCTTTTTTAGCTGGGATTTACCCGTAATGGCGACAGCAAGGGGGCAATTGGGCCGGTGCTTGCCGCGCAGCAGGGCTGTGCGGCTTCCGCTCTCTAAACGTCCTGGACTGATCTGCGCGCTTTAGCTCTTGGGCATTGTCAGAGTGCGGTTGCGGCCACCTTTCTGATACTGGAGCTGGCTTTCGCCAATGGCGATCACCCGGCCGCCGTCGATGCGGTCGCCAACCTGCACCTTCTTGTAGCGGCCTGAGGGCAGGCGCACCAGGGCGCGGCGGTTGGCTGCTGTGCCATAGACGCCAATCAGGTTCAGCTTGCGCAGGTTGATTGCATTGTTGACGGTGGCGCGCCGGGCGACAGAGGCGCTGGTCGGAATGCGCGGCGGCGTTGCGGCTGCGGCGGCGGGAACAGCAGCAGCAGCCTGCACTTGGTTTTGTGCGTTGCGGCGGGCGCGGTCGACCAGATTGGCAAAATTGGCAGGGCGGCCGCGTGGCACGACTGAGGACGCGATGGCCTGCGCAGTGACCGGTAGCTCTTCTTCTGCCGGTTTCAGGCTTGCGGGACGGTGGCGCGGACGCAGGCTGGCCAGTTCGGCGCGGCTGAGGCCGCCATTCTGAGCCCGTTCCACCTGTTCCGCCAGATCAGACGGGCGCGCCTTGGGCCGTTTGCGTGAAAGTACCTGATTTCGGGCGACTTCTTCTGCCAGCGCTTCGGCAGCCGGGTCGCTGCGGTCCGGCGCGGGCGGCGGTACCTTGCCAGGGCGGCCCAGGTAAACCGTGATGCCATCAGGATTGAGCGCCCCTTCCGGTGTTGCCTTGACCAGACCGCGTGCGTCCAGATCAAAGGCTGACCCTGCCGCGGCAGGGGACGCAACAGCCGCCGGCGCGTCATCCTGATCATAGGACCGGGGGTCCGGCAGGGCCACGGCGTCAGCGGCAAACTCGGTGCGGTCGACGGACGCGGTGTAAAGTTCATCCAGACCGGCAGCTGCCGGGATGCCGTCCAGCTCCGGCGCCACTGGCCAGACACCGGTCGCCGCGTAGCGCGCGGCCAGGGCCAGTTCATCCGGTTCGGCGGACACGGGCGTGTCCGCGGCACCAGGCTGAAGGGCTTCCGGTTCCAGGAAAGCTGTGGCGGTTCCTTCTTCAGGCGGTTCGACGCCATCAGCAGCGGCTTCATCTTCGGCCGTGGGAGCTGCATCCGCACCGCTGGCCTCGGGGAGACCGGCATCGGCGAGCACAGGGTCCGGCTGATCCGCCAGCACGCTGACTTGCGGTGCGATTTCCTCTGCAGTTCCGGTTGTGCCGGAATGCTGGGGGGAAGCGGTTTCGCTGCTGCTGATGGCGGGGGCAGGGGAAAGGTCGCTGCCTGTTTCCGTCAGCGCGGCAAGAAAACCGTCCTCGCGCAGCAGCGCCCAGGCAGTAACTGCCGCCGCAAGCAGCGCGGCTGTCAGAACAAGGCCGAACGAGCGCCGTTTGCCGCCAGCTGCAGCCTTGCGATCCGGTGCAGTTTTGGGTCGCGGGGCCGGTGCGGCAGGGGGCGGGGCGCGCAAGGCGGCTGGAGCGGGTGGAATCGTTCGTGCCGGTCCGGCCTTTTCCTCTGCGGGATTGGCATTTGCCGGTCCCAGCGCTTTCACCGCTGCAGGTTTTGCAGCGCTTGGACTTCTGTCAGTCAGGACCAAGGGCCCTGGTTTCGCCGCAGGCAGCGGCCCGGCAGAAGAATTTTTCCCGCTCCCTTGCACGTCCGACTGCGCCTGGAGGCTTGTGTTTTCTGGCGTATCCGGCTTTGCGGCCGCCGGGGCAGGAGCGCTGTCGGCTTCGGAAACGCCAGGCGGAGCGGGCGGCACGCCTGCTGGCATTGCAGCGGGGACTGGCTGCACGGATGCAACGTCTCCGGGTGTTGCCGGCCGTTCCTGCCTGGGGAGCGTTTTCGGGGTGCCCGGTTTCTCGTCAGCGCCAGATGTTTCATCTGGTGCTGCCGCTTCCTCGGAAGGGGGGGCAGGGATGAGGGCTTCTTCAGCCTCAGGTGTAGCAGCCTGGTCTTCAACGTCACTGGCTGGTGCAGGATCGGGCAGCTGAACAGCACCGATTGCCTTGACCGCCGTATTATCTGGTTCAACCTCGGTGCCCCGGATCGCCCGGGTGGTGCCAAAGAACGGCTCCCCCTGGAAACCGCCGTCTTCTGGCACCGCCACGAAACTGACAGGCCCGAAACCATGCTCAACCGCAAATGTCTCGGCCTCATCCAGCGTTTCCAGCGCCACTGCGGCCACATGGGTTACACTGCCGTCAGCGCAAACATCAAAGGCCAGTTCGTCCACCGGATAAGGTGTGGCGCCTTCCAGCGCCTGCCGTGCCGCCGCGATCCGTTCTCCGGCGGGCAGGCCGCCGGTTTCAATGCTCAGATACCGGATCTGGTCATTGGGCAGGATCAGCTTGCTGTAAATCCCGTCCGGCGCCAGCCGCAGAGCATCAGCCCGGATTGCGGCCAATGCGGCGGGAAGGTCCTCTGTGTCAAATGGAGTGCTGGCAACGCTCCTCCAGCCGTCCTCTGCGCGGTAGATCAATGCGATCCCGTCGGCGGAAAGCGAAAGAGCAAAGGCCGGTTTCATGCTTTGGGTCAAACCATCCAAATCCATACTGCCCGGGGGCGCATAGCGCGCCCGGTGTTTTGCTGCGGACCTTAAAGCAGGAACCTGCCGAGTTAAAGGAAAAGACATCTTCTGGCTCTTGCGGGCGGCGGTTTGCCGTCCCCATCTAAAGGGCATTCGGAAAAGGAGCTTTTTCAGCATGAAGGCAAAGAAACTTCTGGCAGCGGCGCTGATGCTGTCGATGAGCGCAAGCGCTCTGGCCGCAAGCGAAACCGTGCCGCCGCGCCAGATTACCGTAAACGGTGAAAGCACCCTGCAAGTGCCGCCTGAACTGGCAACGATCACCCTGGGCGTGACGGAGGAGGCCGAGGAAGCCGCTGCCGCCATGGCTGCAGTCTCACAATCCATGGGGGCGGTGATCACCCGGCTCAAGGAGGGCGGCATCGCCGCCGAGGACATGCAGACCCAGCAGATATCCATGCGCCCTGTATGGTCGCAGGACCGTTCCTATGACAGCGGCGGGAGGCGCGAGATTACCGGTTTCGAGGCCTCGAACACGCTGATGGTGCGGGTCCGGGATCTGGATGGTCTGGGACCGGTTCTGGACAAGGTTCTGGCTGCAGGAGCGAACCGGTTCCAGGGCTTGAGTTTCGCGGTGTCTGATCCCGCCGCAGTGATTGACCAGATCCGCGGCGAGGCGGTTAAAGATGCCATCCGCAAAGCCCAGCAGCTGGCGGATGCTGCTGGCATGGAACTGGGCCCGGTGCGCTCTATCACAGAGCATGGCGGCGGCGGCGGCCGTCCGATGATGGCCATGGAAATGGCCCGCAGCGACGCGATGCCGATTGAGGCCGGGGAACTGAGTTTTACCCACAATGTCTCGGTTGTGTTCGACATGACTGTGCCGGGCAGCGAGTAACATCAAACGAAGAAAGGCCGGGCGGGGTGCCCGGCCTTTCCTTTAAGGTGGGGCAGGCCTTAGCCGCAGGCTTGGGCCAGTGCCTGATCCAGGTCTCGGATAAGATCGTCCGCATCTTCGATGCCGATGGAGACCCGGACCACATTCGGACCGGCACCTGCTGCTTCCTGCTGCTCCGGGGTCAGCTGCCGGTGCGTGGTCGAAGCCGAGTGGATGATTAGCGAGCGGGTATCGCCGAGGTTGGCTACATGGCTGAAAATCTCCAGCGAATCCACCAGCTTGACGCAGGCCTCATAGCCACCCTTGACGGCAAAGGTGAACAAACCGCCAGTGCCCTTGGGGTAGCAGGCCTGGGCGCGCTCGTAATAGGGGGAGGAGGGCAGCCCGGCATAGGTGACGTACTCAACCCGGCTGTCATTCTCCAGCCACTCGGCCACCTTGCGGGCGTTCTCGCAGTGCCGCTGCATCCTGAGGGACAGGGTTTCGATTCCCATCAGCGTGTAATGCGCCGCCTGCGGGTTCATCGTCATGCCAAGATCGCGCAATCCGATTGCGATGCCGTGGAAGGTATAGGCCAGCGGGCCGAAGGTTTCGTGGAACTTGAGGCCGTGATAGGCGGTTTCCGGCTCTGACAGCGACGGGAACTTGTCGTTCGCGGACCAGTCGAACTGGCCGCTGTCGATAACACAGCCCCCGGTGACGGTGCCGTTGCCAGTCAGGTACTTGGTTGTCGAATGCACCACCAGCGTCGCGCCTTGGGAAATCGGGTTGCACAGGTACGGGGTGGCAGATGTGTTGTCGACGATCAGCGGAATGCCCGCGCCATCGGTGATGTCAGCAAGCGACCGGATATCGGTCACATAGCCGCCGGGGTTGGCCACAGATTCGCAGAACACCGCGCGGGTGTTCTCGTCGATCGCGGCCTTCACCGCGTCCAGATCATCTGTATCGACGAATTTCGCCGACCAGCCGAAGCGCTTGATGGTCTGGCTGAACTGGGTGACGGTGCCGCCGTAAAGACGGGTCGAGGCCACCACGTTGCAGCCCGGGCCCATCAGCGGGAACAGCGCCATGATCTGCGCCGCGTGGCCGGAGGAGCAGCAGACCGCGCCAACACCGCCCTCCAGCGTCGCCAGGCGTTCCTGAAGGACTGCAACAGTTGGGTTGGTCAGCCGTGAATAGATGAAGCCGACTTCCTGAAGGTTGAACAATGCGGCCGCGTGTTCGGCATCGCGGAAGACATAGGCGGTGGATTGATAGATCGGTGTCTGCCGTGCGCCGGTGGCCGGGTCCGGCTTGGCGCCGGCGTGAATTTGCAAGGTGTCAAACCCATAAGACGGGGCGTCGGTCATCTGTATGTCTCCCTGAGAGGTCTTCTGTTGCGCGCACCTCAGCATGGCTGCGTGCGGAAGGCAATCGCGCGAATGCCGCAGCGGCAGCGTCCTGTCAGTCACTGGACGTTGAAAATCTTCAGCATCGAGGCGCCAGTGGCGTGGAGTTCAAAGCCCAGCCTGAACTTCGGCGAGTGAAAAGGCCTGAGTCTGCTCAGGGTGTGGCGCCCTGGCCAAAGGTATCGCTCCAGAACTTGAGCAAAAGCGCGCGCCGGTTGGCATCGAGCGCGACCAGCAGGGACGGTGATAGAGGGATGTATCTGCGGGCGCTGGCGGTAAGCCCGGAGCCGGTCTCCTCGATCACGGCGACGAGACCGGCTTTGACGAGCATCTCTTGCGCCTCGGCGCTCAGCAGAAAATCGAGCAGCTCTGCAGATGCGCCTCGCTGTGCGGCGTGCTTGGGGATCATAAAGGCACGGGACAGCACCAGCGTGTAGTCCTCTGGCAGAATGGTGCCGACCTCCGGCGCGGAGGCGTTGGCAACATAGGATCCCAAGACGTTGTAGGCGATCAGAAACCGGCCCTCCGCAACGCCAGCGATGATTTCGGCGGAACAGCAGGTGGCAACAGCATCAACCCGGGCAAAGCCCTCCATCAGCGCGCCAAAGGTGGTGGCTTCCAGGCTGTCGCTGTAGGCGAACAGGTAGCCCAGACCGGAGGCGGCTATGTCGTAAGTGGCGATCTTGCCGCGGTAGAAGCCGGGTTTGGCGCGCAGTGCATCCAGCAGGGCAAAGCGGCTGCGCGGCACATCGGCCCCATCAAGCAGCTGCTTGTTGTAGACGATCACTGCCGGTTCGGTGGTGATCCCCCACAGTTCGTCTCGCCAGCGCCGCGACGGCGGCAGCGCCAGTGCCGCGGGCGAGCGGTGCGGTTGCGCACAGGCCGCATTGACCAGCCAGACCATTTGCTGCACGGCCGAGGACAGCACCGCGTCGGCCGGTGGGCTGCCATCCCGGCAATCCGCGCGGCTCCTGGCAAAAAGCGCGTTTGAGCCCCATTGCTCGTAGGTGATTGTCAGATCCGGGTTCAATTCCGCAAAGCGTTCCATGACCGGCTGGATGACACTGTTGTCGGTGGTGGAACGGATCAGGAAAGGCACCGGGCCGCTGCCGTATCGCACGGCCGCCTCCTGCGCGGCGGCGGGAACCGGCAGCAGAGCGGCGATGAGCAACAGCATCTGCCAGGCCCGCATCATGGTTTCTCCTCCGCAGCGGGCAGAACCAGGGCCGCGCGGAAGCCGCTGTCCTCGTTCGCCATCTCTACCCGGCCGCCAAAGGCAGCGGCCACGGAAGCCACGATCGACAGGCCGATGCCGGTGCTGTTCTCCTGGGTGCCGGCGCTGCGGTTGAAGCGGCTGCCGAGCTGTTCCGTAACAGCGGGCGCCGGGCCGGGGCCGGCATCGCGCACCCACAGGATGGCCTCGCGGCCGCGCTGCTCTGCGCCTATGGCGACCGGCGGTGTGCCGTGCCTGAGCGCATTGCCCAGCAGATTGCCGGCCGCCTCGCCAAGCGAAAAGGCATCGGCCAGCACCATCACCGGGTCCTCTCCGATCTCCAGCCGCAGGTCGCTGCCGGGGGCCAACAATGCGTGGTCATCGCGCTCCATGATCTCCAGTGCCACCTCGCGCAGGTCGACGGGCCGCCGCGGGGCGCTGTCGGTGCGGTGCACCACCAGCGCACGGCTGAGAAGCTGGTCCAGCAGCCTGCCCAGCGAGCGGGTGCGCGCCAGCAGCCGCTCCAGGGCGCTGCGGCGGGCGGCTTCGCCGGGTTCGGCCACCGCGGTTTCCGCCTGCACGCGCATTGCGGCCACCGGCGTGCGCAGCTGGTGTGCAGTGTCGGAGATCAGATTGCGCATCGCCTCGACCTGAGTGTCCAGCCGCCCCATGAACCGGTTCATGGCACCCAGCACCACCTGCAGTTCCCGCGGAAGGCGGCCCGTGGCAATCGGTGTCAGGTCATAGGGGTCGCGGCGCGCCAAATCGTTGGTGATGTCCTCCAGCGGGCGCAATGCGGTGCGGATCACCAGCCAGGCCATTGCCATGAGCGCCAGCCCTGCGACTGCCATCGGCAGGAGCGCATCCAGCATCAGATCCGATGTCATCGCCTTGCGCGCCCGCAGGGTTTGGCCGACCACAACCTCGACTGGGCCGGAGAAGCTGCGCTCCGCGAAGCGGCGGGTGATCCGGACGAAGCGCGCGGGCTCGCCGTTGAGGCGGGCCTCGAAGTAATCCGGGCCGCCGGATCCGGGGGGCGGCACCTGAACTTCACTTTCGGGATCAACGCCGGTTATGAACGCCTGCCCGGGCCCATGCACCGCATAATAGATGCGGTCGTCAGGAGCCTGTGCCAGCAGCTGGAAAGCCGAGACCGGCAGGTCGGCGGCAGGGACACCCTCCTGGATCCGGACCGACTCGGCGATATCTCTGGCCGCTCCCAGCAGGATGCGGTCATAGGCCTGGCGCGCGGCCTGCTGGCCGTTCAGCCAGGCTGAGCCGGACACCAGCACGCCGCCGAGAAGCAGGATCAGCAGAACCGCCCCCAGCACCCGGGCCCCCAGCGTAAGCGGCGGGCGCGGCTCAGCCATTCAGATGCAGCCGGTAACCGACCCCCCGCTGGGTGCTGATGCTGATATCGCTGCCGGCGATCTTCTTGCGCAGGCGGGCGATGTAAAGCTCGATCGCGTTCTCGCCCACATCGGCATCGTCGAAACCATAGAGCGAGTCATAAAGCCGCGTTTTGGACAGGTAGCGGTCCTGATGGCGGATCAGCATATCCAGCAGGGCGGCCTCGCGCCGGGTCAGTTCCAGCAGGCGGCCGTCCAGCCGGGCGCTGCGGTCGCTGGGCGAAAAGGCCAGGCAGCCCAGCACGATCTGCTCATCCTTACGCTCCATCTGGCGCCGCACCAGCGCCCGCAGGCGCGCTTCCAGTTCACGCTGGTCGAAAGGCTTGCCCAGGTAATCATCCGCCCCCTGATCCAGCGCTGCCACCCGGTCGTCCACCGAGGTCAGCGCCGTCAGCATCAGCACCGGGGCCGGGTCGCCCGCCAGGCGCATCTCGCGCAGCAGCGACAGGCCGGAGCCGTCCGGCAGATTGATGTCCAGTATCACCGCGTCATAGGCTTGCACCGCCCGGCAGTCGCGGGCGCTTTCGATGTCCGGTGCCAGATCACAGGCAATTCCCGAACGGGCCAGGTGGGCGGTCACCCCCTCGGCCAGATCCTCTGCATCCTCAACCATCAAGACCCGCATTCAATGGTGCTCCGCTTTGCTGAAACCGGCGACAGGTTGGTGACAGCTTCAATGGGTAAACATGTCTAACCCGCAGAAACTGAGCTGCCAAAGCGAATTGTTGCGGGCGATCTCCGGCGCTTGGGAGTGCGCCGGCCACGACCTGAGGAGGAACGCATGAAAATTACCGTCACCCGCGGCCTGGTTGCCGCTGCCGCCCTGTCGCTGTCCGCGTTTGCGGCCCAGGCACAGGACAACCCCGAATGCATCGCCCCGGCCAATCCGGGCGGCGGCTGGGACTTTACCTGCCGCCAGGTCGGCAAGTCGCTGCAGGATCTGGGACTGATCGACAAGACCATGCAGGTGGTGAACCTGGCTGGCGGCGGCGGCGGCGTGGCCTTTGCCGAGGTGGTCAACAAGCGCTCGGACGACAACAGCCTGATCGTTGCTGCCTCCAGCGCCACCGCGACGCGCCTGGCACAGGGCGCCTATCCGGGCAACAGCATGGATCAGGTGCGCTGGCTGGCGGCGATCGGCGCGGACTACGGTGTGATTGCGGTGTCTGCCGACAGCGAGGTCGAAACGCTGCCGCAGCTGTTGGACACCATCAAGGCGGACCCAACCTCGGTCTCCGTTGCCGGCGGTTCCGCGGTGGGCGGCTGGGACCACCTGAAGGTTCTGATCGCGGCCAGTGCCTATGGCATCGAGGACGTCCGCAGCGTCAAATACATCGCCTTTGACGGCGGCGGCGAGGCCGTGACCCAGTTGCTGGCAGGTTCCGTGCAGGCCTTCACTGGCGATATCTCTGAGGCCAAGGGCTTTGTGGACTCTGGTGACATCAAGGTGATCGCAGTGCTGTCGCCGGAGCGCCTGCCGGGTGAGTTCGCGGACTTCCCGACCGCCAAGGAACAAGGCGTGGAGGCCATTGGAGCCAACTGGCGCGGCTTTTACGCGCCGGGCGGAATGTCGGACGAGGCCTATGATGCCTGGGTATCGAAGATCGGCGACCTCTATGCTTCCGGCGAATGGAAAGAGGTCATGGCCGCCAACGGCCTGGCGCCGCTGGACCTGCAGGGGGCGGATTTCCAGGAATTCGTGGCCGGTTCGGTTGCGCAGATCCAGTCGATTTCCAAGGACATCGGCATAATCAAGTAACCTGCTGCGGGGCGGTTCGGCACAGCAGTCTGCCAGCCCGCCCCGTCTGAATACCCGAACTGGAGACCGCCATGAGCGATCGTATCTTCGGGGTTTTCGGCATCATCCTTGCCGCCGGCTATGTCATTGCCGCGCTTGCGATCGAGGAAAGTTTTCTCTCAGATGCTGTCGGCCCCAAGGCCTTTCCCCTGATCATTGCCGCCATCCTCGCCCTTTCGGGTGCCGTGATCGCGCTGCGCCCGGACCCCGAGCCGCACTGGCCCGCCTTGGCACGTCTGGCAGAAGTTGCTGCGGCCGTGGTGGTGCTGATCCTCTACGCCGAAATGCTGCCGGTCGCGGGCTTTGTCATCGCTACCGCTTTTGCCGCCGCCTATCTGGCCTGGCGCCTGGGATCGGGACCGCTGGAAACAGTGGCCGTGGGCGCCGGCACTTCCATCGGCATCTATGTCACCTTTCATTTGATCCTCGGCCTGTCGCTGGCCAAGGGTCCGCTTGGCTTCTGAGGAGGGCGCCGCATGGAGCTTCTCGCAAATCTTGGCGACGGCTTTGCCATCGCGCTCAGCTGGCAGAACATCGGCCTCGCGCTGCTGGGCTGTTTCCTGGGCACCATCATGGGGGCGCTGCCGGGGCTGGGGCCGTCGAACGGGGTTGCCATCCTGATCCCGCTGGCCTTCACCCTGGGGTTGGGGGCGACACCCTCGCTGATCCTGCTGACCAGCGTCTACTATGGTGCCATGTACGGCGGCCGCATCAGTTCGATCCTGCTGAACATCCCCGGGGATGAGCCGGCCATGATGACTTGCCTGGACGGCCACCCGATGGCCAAGAAGGGCCTGGCGGGCGAAGCGCTGTCACTGTCGGGCATCGCGTCTTTCGTCGGCGCCTTCCTGGCCACCTGGGGGCTGATCCTGCTGGCGCCGCAGCTGGTCAAGATCGCCCTTCTGTTCGGCCCGGCGGAGTATTTCGCGCTGTTTGCGCTCGCCTTCATGACCTTGGGCGGCGTCTCTTCGACCAACCAGGCAAAGTCGGCCTTTGCAGCAGCGCTGGGCCTGGGTCTGGCGACCATCGGCGTCGACACTCAGACAGGCGTGCCGCGGTTCACCTTTGGTGAAGTGCATCTTTATGACGGGCTGGATTTCCTGGTTGCCATCGTTGGCCTGTTCGCCCTGTCTGAGGTCTTTATTTTCCTGGAAACCCGGCACGGCGGATCCGACGCCGCGGGGCGCAAACTGACCATCGGCAAGCTGTATCCGCCGGTTTCAATGATCCGGCAGACCACCCCGACCATGCTTCGGACATCCTTTTTAGGCTTTATTGCCGGTGTTCTGCCAGGTGCTGGCGCCTCTCTGGGGTCGTTCATCTCTTATTCGATGGAAAAGAAACTGGTCGACAAAGAAGGCACCTTCGGCACCGGGGATCCGCGCGGCGTGGCAGCGCCCGAGGCCGGAAACAACGCGGCTGCCGGTGGCGCGCTGGTGCCGATGCTGGCGCTGGGCGTGCCGGGATCGGGCACCACCGCGGTTCTGCTGGCGGTTCTGCTGGCTCTGAATATCACACCCGGCCCGCTGCTGTTCAGCCAGAACCCGGATGTGGTCTGGGGCCTCATCGCGGCGCTGTTCATTGCCAACTTCATGCTGCTGGCGATGAACATCCCGATGGTCGGGCTGTTCACCCGCGTGCTGATGATCCCCTCCCGGATCCTGATGCCGATTGTGGCGATGGTCAGCTTTGTCGGCATCTACGGCATTTCCGGCAGCACCTTCGACCTGCTGGTGATGATCGGCTTCGGCGTCATGGGCTGGGTGCTGCGCAAGCTGGATGTGCCGCTGGTGCCGATCATCCTGGGCACGCTCTTGGGCAATGCGATGGAGAACAACCTGCGCCGTGCCGTGACCATCGACAACGGCAACTGGTGGACGCTGATAGACAGCCCGCTGGCCATCGCGCTCTGGGCCATCGCCATCATCGGTTTTGTGCTGCCGCTGATCGTCGGCGCGCGGGTCAAAGCCAAGATGCATCAGCGCCGGGACGAGGAGGGCGCAATCAGCGATTGACCAAATGAAGAGCCATTCCAGAGCCCCCTCTGGAATGGTTTCATTTGACTTTTCTGAACGAATAACTGCCCTGTTAAGCCGTTGTTCAACGTGCCCGGCTCCGGTTGCACGGTGCTGCCGGAACGCGCAGTTTAGACAGGACGGAGGGTGTTGGATATCACCGCCAGTATTTTGTTCCGCTGGATTTTCCCTGAAGGGCCTTTGGGCAGTTCGTTCAGGAAATGCACACCGTCGGGCGTTTTGAACTTCCCGAGCTGAGACCGGCAAATTTCGATCAGCTCCATTTCGGTCAGTTCAGAACCGTCGCGGATTTTCACCGCCGCCTCCACCGTCTCGCCGTAGCTGCTGCAGGGGCGTCCGAAGGCGGCTGCCTCGATCACGTCGGGATGGGAGTAAAGCGCTTCGTCGATTTCTCGCGGAGCAATATTTTCGCCACCCTTGATGATCAGTTCCTTCAGGCGCCCAGTAACGAAGACATAGCCGTCGCAGTCGATCCGCCCAAGGTCACCGGTGCGCAGCCAGCCATCCGGGGTGAAGGTGGCGGCCGTGGCCTCCGGGTTGTTCAGGTACTCCAGCATCGCGTTGGGACCACGCACGGCCAGTTCGCCTTCGCTGCCGTCAGTGATGTGCTGAAGCTTGGCATCAAGGATCGTCACTTCATTGCCGAAGGCGATGCCGGGCGAGCCAATCTTGCGGATACCGGGGGGCAGCGGGTTTGACAGGATCTGGGCCGCCGTCTCGGTCAAGCCCATGGTCTCCAATATAGGGACGTCGAACCTGTTCTCAAACGCGCGCTGCACGTCCGGGGCCAGTGCCGATGACGCCGAACGGCCGAAGCGCAGCCGCGCCTTGGTACTGTCGGCGGGGTCCAGGTCCGAGTGCAGCAGGTGCGAAATGATGGTCGGCACCACCGAGAACCAGGTCGCCTTTGACCAGCCGACATGGGCCCAGAAGCGGCTGGCGGAGAACCGCGCGCACATCGCCAGGGAGCCGCCGGAGATCAGCGCGCCCATTACCGTCACGCAGAGCCCGTTGATATGGTAGATCGGCAGCACGCAGAGGCCGCGGTCCTGGGGAGTGAGCTCATGCGCCACGGCGGTGGTCCACCCGCCCGCCAGCAGGCTGGCGTGCGTATGCACCACCCCCTTGGGCTGGCCGGTGGTGCCGGAGGTGTACATCAGCAAGGCGTGGTCACCGGCGGAAAGCGGATGCAGCTCTGCCGGTGACCCGCCGGTTGCTGCCGCCTGGTCCAAAGGGGAGAGAAAGGGCAGGCTGGCAGTCTGCTCGAACAGGTCCATCTGGCTGGCGTGCACAAAGGCAAAGCGGGCACCGCTGTGCTCCAGGGCGTAAGACACCGCGCTGTTGCCTGCGACCAGATTGATCATGGTGGCGCGGAAGCCGCCGTAGAGTACCCCGAACAGGCATTCGAGCGCTTCACGCCCGTTGGGATGCAGGATGGCGATGCTTTCGCCCTTGGCGATGCCTTTGCCGGTCAGATAGCGGGCGATGGCATCTGCCGTCCGGCGCAGCTCAGCCCAGCTGAGATCGCGGCCGCCGTCCGGAAAGACAAAGCCGGTGCCGCCCTCAGCCGCGCGCGTGTTCAGCCAGTCGCGGATGGTCCCCTTAGGCGGCGCCATCATTGGCCCGCCTCCGCCCAGTAGCTGCCAAAGATGTCTTCCAGCGCAGGCTCGCGGGCGGGAATTTCGCGCACGATCTTGGTGGTTTGCACGAAGTGCCGCCAGTTGAGGTTGGTGTCGATCGAATTGCCACCCCAGCTGCCGCAGCCCATCGACAGCGAAAACGGCATCCCATTGGTGAAGGCACCGCCGGTGGCGAAGGTATGGGCCTGGTTGACGATCACCCGGCAGGTGGGCATGTCGTGGCCCATTTGAAGTGCGCGCTCATCCCGGGCGGTGTGAATACCGATGGAATGCCCGGCCCCTTGATACGTAAGGATACAGGTGGCGATGGCCTTGGCATCTACGTAATCCGCGGCCCGGTAGACGGCGAGGATGCGGCTCAGCTTTTCCCCGCTCAGCGGGTGATCCGGACCGATGCCCTTGGTCTCCACCGCCAGAAACCTGGTGCCGTCCGGGACCTTGCCCGCCATATCCAGCGCGGCCAGCATTCTATCTGCGTCCTGGGCGATGACTTTGCGGTTCAAATGGCCGTCCGGCCACAGCTTGGTGATGATGCCAGCGGCGCCTGCCTCCGGCACCAGTGCTCCGCCTTCGCGGGCCAAGGCGGCGATGAACTGGTCATAGATGGCATCCACCACAACCACTGCATTCTCGGACGAGCAGGAGGTTGCATTGTCAAAACACTTGGAGGCGGTGATCTTGGCCGCCGCATCTGCAAGGTCTGCGGTTTCATCCACGATCACGGTCACATTGCCGACGCCCACGGCCACGGCGGGGGTGCCGCAGGACTGGGCGCGGTGGACATTGTTCTGGCTGCCGGTGCAGATCACCCGGTCGGCGGCTTCCATCAGCGCCTGGGTCTTGGCCTTGGAGCCGGGGGCAGGGATCATCTGCACCAGATCCGGATCCAAGCCGAGCTTGGCAAATTCGGCGTGGATATAGGAAAGCAGCAGCTCGCAGGAGGCGACGCCTTTGGGCGAGGGGGCCACCACGATGGCATTGCCGCCCTTCAGCGCGTTGATGATGTTGTTGGCAGGCGTCGCCGCCGGGTTGGTCGAGGGGACAACGGCCCCGATCACGCCGATGGGACGCATGATCTCGGTGATGCCGGATGCCGGGTCGTCGCTGATGATGCCGTGGGTTTGGACACCTGCAATGTCGCGCAGCAGTCCCAGCGTCTTGCGGTGGTTCTTGGTGATCTTGTCCGCCACATTGCCGAGGCCGGTGGTTTCCACCGCCAGCTCTGCCAGGGCGCGGTTGCGGGCGGGTTCCATGATGGCCCAGCCTGCCGCCAGAGCTGCCTTGTCATAAAGCGCTTGGCTTCCCTTGGCTTCAAAACCCCGTTGGGCGGTGCGGGCGCGCACCATGATCTGTTCCACCTCGGCGGTGCCGGAGGCGAGTGCGTCCTGAGCGTTCATATCTTACCTCGATATTTTTGCCGGGACGCACGCTGCGGCGGCGCGCGCCCCGTAGGAGATCCGGCTGGGGTCAGAGCCCGGCCAGAAGCTCTTTCAGTGTTTGTTCACGGGCAGCCCACATCGCCTTGACCTCGTCACGGGTCATGATGTGCATGGGCGATCCGCCAGCCTGCATCTTCTTGGCAACGCGGGGGTTGGCGAACATCTCAGGCACGGTGGCGGCCAGTTTGTCGATCACCTCCTGCGGGGTGTCCTTGGGCACCATCACACCGCGGAAGTTGACGGAGGAATTGTCAACGTCCAGCCCCTGTTCCTGCATGGTGGGCACGTCTGGCAGGAAGTCAGAGCGCTGCAGATCCGCAACGCCCAGGATTTTCACGTTGCCTGCCTCCTGCGCGCGGAAAGCGTCGGACAGGTTGTTGATGCCGCCCATGACCTCACCGGCGATCACCGCCTTCATTGCCGCCGCGCCGCCGCCCTTGGTCGGGATATAGGCCATCTTCACGCCTGCAGCCTTTTCAATTTGAAGCGCAGCGATGTGGTGGCCAACGAACAGGCCCGCACCGGAGAAGGTGAGCTTGCCCGGATTTTCCGTGGCATGGGCAACCACATCGGCCATAGAATTGAAGGGGCTGTCAGCACCGACAACAAAGACCGCCGGGTCGGCTCCCCAGTTGGCGATGGGTTCAAAGCTGTCTGCGGAATAGGATACGCCGCCCTTGATCGACTGGGCGATGAAGTGGGGCACGTTGTAGGCCGCCAGGGTGTATCCGTCCGCATCGGCCTGGGTGGCAAACCAGTTCCAGCCGACACGGCCGCCGGCGCCGGGCTTGTTGATGATGGCGATGGGCATTCCCAGCGCATCTTCGTTGCCCGCGGTCATGGTAACGATCCGGGCCTGGAAATCGGTCGCCCCGCCGGCCCCATAAGAGACCATCATCATGATGGGGCGGTCAGGGTACTCCTCGGCCACGGCAGCGCCTGCCAGACCCATCAGCGCGATGGCCGCGCCTGCAATCAGTTTCTTCATTTTCTTCTCCTCCCTATTGGTTTCGGACCGGTTTTGGCGATCAGAACAGAATTTCACGCGGCGTGTAGACGCTCAGCAGCTTGGCAAAGAGGCCGTACATCACCGCCACGAACACCGCGGTGATCAGCGCGCGCCGGAGCCAGGTTTTGCCTTCGGAATGCGGCGCGGGATCGTAGAGCGACAGCAGGATGAAAAAGCCGATGGCGGTGGCGGTGTAGAACCCCAGCGCCTTGGCGGCCCAGAAAACATAGACCAGCATCACAGCCAGCCCCGGCACCATGTTCAGGAACATGGTGCGTGAGATGCCCGAGCCGACTTTGCTGAGTCCCATTACTGCCTTGCCGAAGGTCCAGCCTGCCAGCACCACGAACACCGATGCGATCAGGCGCGGGAACAGGAAGGCCTCGGCAGGCTGTTGTGTATAGCTGACCCAGGCGACCCAGATGCCGACTGCGAACACAAGGCCAGAGCCAAGGATGTGCTGAGACCGGTTCATGCCTGCGCCTCCTCTTTGGTGGTGTAACGGCGGGTCCGGAGCTCCATCCAGGCCGAGTAGGCGACAGAGGCGACGACCACGGCGATCAGGAAGATGTTCAGCCCGCCGGACAGGAAGTAGCTGGCCTTGCCAACGGTGGCGTCGGCGATCATGCCGCCCTGGATGAAGTTCGCCTCGGCAATCGGGCCCAGGATCAGACCCAGCACCAGCGGCGCGGCGGAAAAGCCGAAACGTTCCAGAAAATACATGCCAATGCCGAGGCAGGCCATGACATAGACGTCGCCCATGGAGCTTTGCACCGAGTAGGCCCCGAAGACTGAAAGGGCCAGCACGATGGCAGCCATCACCGATTGCGGCACCTGGGCAACGCGGGCGGCGAGGCCTGCGACATAGAGGCCGAAGAGGCACATCAGGACCTGGCCGACCAGCATCGAGTTGATGAAGGTCCAGGCCACATCCGGGTGATTGTCGAACAGATCGGAGCCGGGGAAAATGCCGTGGATCAGCAACCCGCCCAACAGCACCGCGGCGGTGGGGCTGCCGGGGATCGAAAGCGTCAAGAGCGGCACCAGCGACGGGCCGACCATGGCGTTGTTGGCGGCCTCTGCGGCGATCACGCCTTCGCTGTGGCCCTTGCCGAATTTCTCCTTCTCGGAAGAAAACTTCTTGGTCTGGTCATAGGCCACGAGCCCGGCGATCTGGCCGCCGACGCCGGGGATCAGTCCGATGACGGAGCCGGTGATGGTGCCGATGCCAAGCGCGCGTGGGCGGCGCAGCAGTTCACGGGTGGCGTCGAGGACGGAATGTTTCTGCACCTCGATCACTTCGGCGCCCTCCGTGCGGCGGCCCTTGGCAAACATGGTCAGCACCTGCGGGATGGCAAACAGGCCGATGAGGGCTGCAATTATGTTGATGCCGCCGCCCAGTGACGGGTGGAAGATAAAGCGCTGGGCACCCATGATGTCGTCAAAGCCGATGGTCGCCAGCCACAACCCGATGCAACCCGACAGCAGCCCCTTCACGACAGAGGCCGAATCCAACGAGCCGATCACGGTGACGCCCAGGATTGCCAGCCAGAACAGGTGCGAGGGGCCGAAAGCCAGAGCCCACTCAGCCAGCAGCGGGGTCAGGAAAATCAGCAGGAGCACGCCGAAGATGCCGCCCGCGGCAGAGGCGAGGAAGGACAGTTGCAGCGCCTTGGCACCCTGGCCCTGCTTGGCCATCTTGTGGCCGTCCAGCGTGGTGGCGATATTGGCGGGCGCGCCGGGAATCTTCAGCAGGATCGCACTCACCGCGCCCCCCGCTACGGTGGATGTATAGGCCGCCCCCAAAAGGATCAGGCCCTGAACCGCCTCCAGGTGGAAGGTGAAGGGGATCAGCAGCGCCACTGCCATCGTCGGGGAAAGCCCCGGAGTTGCCCCCAGGATCAGCCCGCCGATGGTACCGCCCAGGAGCAGCAGGAATGACAGCGGCGAGAACACGTCTCCGAAGTAATAAATGAACTCCATTCAGGGCCTCCCAACCCGGCTGATCGCGCTTTTGCTTTTGTTGACAAAACAAGTTAGGCCATGAAAATAGTATTGCAAACGTTTTCATAAATCTTGCCGGAGGAGGGGAGATTATGGCGCCAAATCAAAAGGGTAATGTGGATATCGTGGCTGTGGCAAAGGCTGCCAAAGTGTCGCCCTCCACGGTGTCGCGCACCTTCAATCATCCCGATCTGGTGAGCCCGGCGACTCGCAAGAAGATCAACCGCGCGGTGCAGAAACTAGGCTATGTCAGGAACCGCGCGGCGCAGATGATGCACGGCAAGCGCTCCGGCACCATCGGGCTGGTGGTGCCCACCATCAACCACGCGATTTTTGCCGAGGTGATACAGGCTTTCTCAGACGCCATCGACCAGGCCGGGTTCACTCTGCTGCTGGCGTCGCACGGCTATGATCTGGACCGCGAATACGAGATGGTGCGTAAGCTGATGGAGCACCGGGTGGATGGTGTGGCGCTGATCGGACTGGAGCATTCGGCAGCCACGTCCCGGCTGATTGCACAGCAGGAAACACCTGCGATGGCGATCTGGAACTATGAAGAGGAATCTGAGCTGCCCTGTGTCGGCGCAGATAACCGTCTGGCCGGCAGGATGGCGGCGGAGCACCTGCTGGAGCTGGGGCACCGGGATATCGGCCTGATTTTTCCCGATACCCGCGGGAATGACCGGGCGCAGTACAGGTTGAACTCGGTGTTGGAGGCACTGCGGGAAAAGGGGGTGTCTGTGCCGGAACACCGCATGTCTGAGGCCCCTTACAGCGTGGCGCAGGCCAAGCAGGCGGCGATCAGGCTGTTCTCAGGGGGCGCCCGGCCGTCAGCCCTGTTGTGCGGCAATGATGTGATCGCCCAAGGCGCTCTTTACGGTGCGCAAAAATGCGGTCTGCGGGTGCCCGGGGACGTGTCGATCATTGGGATCGGCGATTTCAAGGGATCAGCGGATATCGAACCCGGGCTGACCACCATCCGCATCCCGGCCGAAACCATCGGATCGCTCGCCGGGCAGCGGTTTACAGAATACATCACGTCTGACACGCGCGAGCAGTTCAGGCTGTGCTGCGGGCTGGAACGCGTCGTCCGGGGAACGACATGTCCGGCTGCCTGACCGCAAATCAGCAGCAAACCTGCCTGGTTGCAGCCCGCTTCATGCTCGCCGCAGCAGGTAGATATCCATGATCCACCCGTGCTCCGCCCGTGCAGTTGCACGGGTTTCGATGATCCGCCCGGCCACCTCTGCCAGAGGGCCTGCGATGGAAATCTGGTTTTCCATCCCGGCATAGGCGGTCCAGAAGATCTCCACGCCTTGCGGCTCAACCGCCTGGAAGGAACATTCCCCGTCCAGCATGATCACCAGCGTATCAGCACTGTCCGGCCAGCCGTTTACGCGCAGTTGGCGTCCGGTGGTGATGGTGAAGGGCGCGCCTATTTCGTTGACGGGGATGGCATGCGCCGCTGTCAGCGCCTGGATCGAGGTGATGCCCGGGATCACCGTCAGCTTGATTTCGGCTAGTTTCTGCAGCCGCTCTGCGATCCGAATTGTGCTGTCATAAAGCGACGGGTCGCCCCAGACCAGGAACCCGGCCTTGCCGCCCTCTGGCAGGTTCTCGGTGACGTTCTGCCACCAGATTTCCGCGATGGCGTCGTGCCAGTCATCCACCCGCTTGCGGTAGCTCTGGGTAGCTTCGTCGCGCACTGGCAGGGCAAATTCCACAATCTTCGGGCCATCGCCCCGGATCGCCTGGTTGCAGATCTCGCGCCTGAGCCCCGCCAGGTCGTCCTTGCCCGCGCCTTTGTTGGGGATCAGGATCAAATCCTGCGCATTCAGCGCCTCGATCGCCTGCAGCGTCATGTGCTGCGGGTTGCCGGTGCCGATGCCGATTAGGGAAAGCTCAATCATGGCGGGGCCTTTCACATGAGAACACGGCCCTCTATGGGGCCGTGCAATTTGTCTTGCAAGCCGGGAATAACGGCTCAGGAGCCCTCGCCCGCGGGAGCGGTGATCGTCGCTTCCACCGGCTGGCCTTCCACCAGCAGCGCGCTGTGGCTGTTGGTGTTGAGAGAGACCTTCACCTCAGCTCCTTCGGGCAGAGCAGGGATATGCATCCAGTTGGCATAAAGCCGGGCAAGCTTCTCTCCGTTCACATAGACATGCGCATGGCCTTCGCCGTCAACGTCTGCGGCAGAGGCATTCTGCGGGGCAAAGCGGAAATTCTGCGGTGTCACCTGCAAGTTCCAGCCCGCCATCGGATCCTTGTGCAGCTGAATGGCAACGCCGGGCGCATCCGGGCCTGCAGCCAGGCTGACGCTTTGGGAATGGTCATGAGACGCCATTTCGCCGTGACCGCCGCCGTGGTGCGTGGGGTCGCCATGGTCATGGCCGTCGAAGGTAATGCCGTTGCCGGCCGCAATTACGAAACCGGCACCGCCGCCGAACACCAGGCCGATCGCAAACAGCGCAAGAGAGCGGGACATCTGTTCATCCTCTGAAGAAAGAAATTCCCCGCCGGATGCGGCCGGCGGGGAGGAGCAGGGAGCGGGGTCAGGCTGCGGCTTCCGCGCGCTTGCCTTCTGCCTGCCAGAAGTAACCGGCAAAGCTGCCCAGCAGAACCCAGGCAGCCATGCCGACACCGAACGCGCGGGCGGCAAAAAGGGCGCCGATCTCGGTTGGAACCGGGCCGGAGAAGCTGTCGGGCTCGGGCGCGCCGATGATATGCGGCCCCATAAGCAGCAGAGCCGCGATCAGGATGCTGACCAGATTGCCGCCAAAGGCAATCAGCCACATGGCAACGCCTGCGGCGGCCACGGTGACGGTCCACCAGATCTGGCGCGCGCTCACGTCGGCGGCGGCAACACCCGGCACCTCGGGCGCCAGCGACAGGCCGGGCGCGAAGTGGAAGGTGATGAACCCCGCCAGGCCCCACATCAGGCCGGTGCGTGCATTGATCTCATGGCCCTGGCGTTCGGCCACCGACATCAGCGCCGCCATCACCAGCGCATAGCCGGTGTAGGTCAGCATGGTGAAGATGATGCTGAGGCCATCGCGCACCGGCTCGGCGAACAGGCCGGGCAGGTCGGGATGAGCGGTTACGGGGGCAGCGCCGAAATGCACCAGCTCGCCACCCTCGTAGAGTTCGGCGTGGAGCAGCACGGGCTGTACGAAATACAGCTGCAGCAGGGCGGTAATCAGCCCTGCTGCAGCACCAGCGAACAGGCCGCTGGTCAGAATGCGACTGAACATGGCCTTAGTGGCAGGGGAAGCCGGTTGCGTGGCGCACGTCATGCGCGGCGTCGTGCAG
>JABXIA010000055.1 GCA_013373325.1 Paracoccaceae bacterium | reverse complement strand
TGCGCCGCTGCTTCTTCCACTACATCCGCTTCCCGGATGCGGAGACGATGAAGAAGATCGTCGAGGTGCATCATCCCGGCATCAAGGAAGCGCTGCTGACCGCCGCGCTGACGCAGTTCTACGAGATCCGCGAGACGCAAGGCTTGAAGAAGAAGCCCTCCACCTCGGAGGTGATCGACTGGCTGAAGCTATTGCTGGCTGAAGACCTGAGCCCGGAGGACATTGCGCGCAACGGCGCCGATGCGCTGCCGAAACTGCACGGGGCGCTGCTGAAGAACGAGCAGGACGTGCATCTGTTTGAGCGCCTGGCCTTCATGGCGCGCGGACGGCGCTGACGGCGGGATGAAGCCACACTGGCAGGCGCACTTGCAGCGGCCTGCCTGTTTCGCTTCAATTCGCCGCCGCATTCCCCTATCAGAGGTAGCAGGGCCGGGCTGCGTTAGCCAGGCCGCTAGGGAGACACCTGAGTGCCCGCGGACGCAGCAATTGAACCGGTCAAGACACCCCGCCGCGGCGGGCGCCGCCTGATGCAGGCGGCTGCCGGAGTTCTGGCGGCACTGGCGCTGGCCGCCTGCACTGCCCCAACAGCCCGGGTCGAGGCGCCGACCCGCGCCGCCGCGGCGCCGCTGGCGCTGCCGCCGGTCAAGGTCTTTTCCGCGCCGCGCCCGCAAGCCCCGCAGCGCGCCAACGCGGAGATTGCCCGCGACTTCCTGGATCTGCATTTCCAGCTGGAAGGCGGCAGCACCCTGCCCCATTTCACCCGGTTCGAAACGCCAATCACCCTGCGCGTTACCGGCGCGCCGCCGCCGGGTTTCAACCGCGACCTGTCCGCACTGCTCAGCCGCTTGCAAAACGAGGCCGGGATTTCCATCCGCCGGGTCGCAGAGGGTGAAGCCAGTATCACAATTCAGGCCGTCACCCGTGCCGAGATCCGCCGCGCCCTGCCCAAGGCGGCCTGTTTCGTGGTGCCCAATGTCTCGTCCCTGGCGGAGTACCGCCGCAACCGGCGCAGCCCGCGCACCAACTGGGCGCTGCTGCGCGAGCGCAGCCGGCTGGCGGTGTTCATTCCCAATGACACCAGCCCGCAGGAAGTGCGCGACTGCCTGCATGAGGAGCTGGCGCAGGCCATCGGCCCGCTGAATGACCTGTACCGGCTGCCGGATTCGATCTTCAACGACGACAACATGCACGCGGTGCTGACCGGGTTCGACATGCTGATCCTGCGCGCGACCTATGCGCCGGAGCTGCAAACCGGCATGACCCGCGCGCAAGTGGCTGCCCGGCTGCCTTCGATCCTGTCCCGGCTGAACCCGCGCGGGAATGGCGTTGCGGCCTGGCCGCTGCCGGCAACGCCGCGGGCCTGGTCTGCCGCCTACGAACAGGCACTGGGGCCGCAGGCCGCCCTGCGGGAGCGGCTGCGCGCCGCCAACAGGGCCGCGGAAATCGCCCGCGATCTGGGTTGGAGCGACCACCGCCGCGCCATGAGCCACTATACGCTGGGACGGATGCTGCATATCCGCGAGCCGGAGCTGGCACTGCGGCATTTCCTGACTGCTCAGACCTATCTGCAGGCGCAGCGCGGCACAGCCATCCATCAGGCCAAGCTGGCGGTGCAGCTGGCTGCCCATGACGTGGCCGCCGGAGATGGCGCGGCAGCCCTGGCCCGGCTGAAACCCGCCGCAGCAACGGCGGCGGCGCATGAAAATGCCGCGCTTCTGTCCACGCTGCTGATGCTGCAGGCAGAGGCCCTGGACCTGCAGGGCAAGACGGTTGAGGCACGCCGGGTCAGACTGGACAGCCTGGGATGGGCACGCTACGGCTTTGGCCCGGACTGGGTGGTGGAGGCCCGGCTTGAGGAGGTTGCAGCGCTGCGGCCCGCCGGCTCCTGATGCGGCCTGCAAGAGACAGATCCTGAAAGACAACGGACGGAAAGAACCATGATCGTAATCCTCGGCGTTCTGCTGGGCGGCCTGATCGGCGCCCTGAAGGCAAAGAAACGGGGCGGCAACACCCTGGACATGCTGCAATACGGGGCTGTTTATGCCATCCTCTTTGGCGTGCTCGGCCTGCTGGCCACCATCCTGACCCACCGGGTGCTGACCTAGCGCCCCGCAAAGATCCGACCGCGCCAGTTCACCCCTGCCGGAGACCCTTCCGCGATGTTCCAGCCCTTCTTTGAAAACCTGCGCAAGGCGTCCATTCCAGTCAGCTTGCGCGAATATCTGACCTTTCTGGAGGGGATGAAGGCCGGGCTCGCCACCTATGACATCGAGGCGTTCTACTTTCTCGCCCGCGCGGCGATGGTGAAGGATGAGCGCAATATCGACAAGTTCGACCGCGCCTTTGCCGCCACCTTTGAAGGGCTCGAGGCGATCCCGTCCGAGGCAGTCATGGAGGCCGTGGACATTCCGGAGGAGTGGCTGCGCAAGATGGCCGAGAAGCATCTGAGCGCTGAGGAAAAGGCCGAGATCGAGGCGCTAGGCGGATTCGACAAGCTGATGGAGACGCTGAAGGAGCGCCTCAAGGAGCAGCAGGGCCGCCACCAGGGCGGAAATAAGTGGATCGGCACTGCGGGCACCTCGCCCTTTGGCGCCTATGGCTACAATCCCGAGGGCCTGCGGATCGGCCAGGACAAGAGCCGGCACCAGCGCGCGGGCAAGGTCTGGGACAAGCGCGAGTTCAAGAACCTTGACGGAGACGTCGAACTGGGCACCCGCAACATCAAGGTG
>JABXIA010000289.1 GCA_013373325.1 Paracoccaceae bacterium | reverse complement strand
CCACAGACGAACGGAGGCCAAACACTGCTTATGTTGATGCTGGCTGCGTCGGGATTGGCAATGGCGTTTGCCGTTTGGGCGGCATGGCTGAGGAAGAAGGGTGGCTATCCGGCAAGGAGCAGCGATCCATCGCTTTGAGCCTTGTGTCACGAATGCTGTATGATGCACCAAAGTCGGCTTTGGCGTCGCGGCACACCAAATCAACATACAAGGGCTTATGCGCCTAAAGTCTTACAATCGGGAAACACCTAGCATATATTGTGCCCAGAGTAGTAGCTGTCACAAAATGGGCGAACATGAGTTATTAGGATGAGTATAGCTGAAGGAATTTATACCGCATACCTGACCGGGGCAGCCGGGCAAGGCATGGCCATGTTTGTATTCCGAGATGGAAAAATCGCCGGAGCTGACATTGCAGGACTGACTTTTTCCGGAAACTACGAGGTAAAAGACGCGCATTTAATCGGTGAGGTTTGGTACCGGATGCCTGCGGATTCGGTTTCAATTACCGGAGCTTCGTTTCAACAGGGTTCTGACAATATCGTTGTCCCCTTGTCTCTTCCCGAAGCAATTGATCCGAACGAAACTTATCGTATCGATACGCCAATTGGCCCATTGAACGCTAAGTTCGTGAAAAACGTCTCGTTTGGAGACAACGATGCAAACTGAAACTTGGTATGCACTGGCAACGCTCGCGGCAATCGCGCTTGGTCCTATTATTGCCGTCATTATCACGCGGATGTTGGACCGATCCGCCGAAAAGCGGCGGCGAAGGTTGGACGTATTCCGAAACCTCATGCAGACCCGTGGCGTCCGCCTTGATCCTGTTCACGTTGCCGCTCTCAATCTGGTAGAAATCGAGTTCTACAAGGACGCCGATGTTCGAGGAGCATTTCAATCATATATTCAACATCTCAGCGCCCCAATGCCCGTTGTTGCTGAGCAAGATAGGTTTTTCGATCAGCGCTCCGACTTATTCATGAATTTGTTATCCGAGATTGGATCGTCTGTCGGATTTACGTTCGATAAACGCGACTTGGAACGCTTGAGCTACGTGCCGCAGGGGTGGGATAGCGACCAAAATATGCAGCGTAGGAATGCTGAAATGCTTGGTCAATTATTATCGGGCCAGAGAGCTATGCCCATTACACATTTTACTGGGGGTCAAAGCCCGTATCCTGAACCACCAAAGATTGAACCAGCCAAGGTATCCGAACATGAAGCGCAATCTTGATCTATTGCGAGAAATTTTACTTGCGGTGGAGGAGTACGAGCCCGCCCGGATAAGCATGTTGCAAAGCATCTCACCAAGAGACTTTTCTGGGACTGAAGCTCAGAATTTTCATCATATCAATATGTTAGCTGATGCTGGCTATATCAAACTTGCAGGAAAACCCACATTGGCCGGTGACTACGCAGTGCATGGGATGACAATTGCGGGCCATGACTTTCTTGATGCCATAAAAGAGCAATCTGTCTGGGATCATACAAAGAAGCGTGTCGGAGAAGTTGGCAGCTGGACGCTCGACGTTGTTCTCGCTGTCGCGAAAGAAGAGGTTAAGCGCCGTCTAGGGTTAGCGCTGAATGGTGCATAAGTCATGCTTAATGCACTAGATTCAGAAACCTAATAAGCCCATGCTGTGGGCGTGGGCATGAGTCTGGTGCGTATTTCGCCGCGCTTTGATAGCCTGAACGAAAGCCGCCGTTGAAGCAGATCGCAGCGAAATCACGCTTTGTCCCGCGCAGTGTGAGTTCACCGGCTCCAGCACCACGCAGTCGCAGCGAACGGCAGAAACAGCGGGCTGCGCTGCAGCACAAAACCCCGGCTGGTTGCGTCAAACAGCCGAGTTTGCAAAGTCCGCTTTCCTGCGCACGCACTAAATCGCTCCGCGATAGGGGCTCTGCGTGGCAGGCGTTGGGCTGAAGCGGTATTTGTTTCGCGGTTTAGGAGGTCGGGTGTGTGCTGTTGGCCGAGGTGATTTTGCCTCGGTTGATAGAGGGTTTTCCCATGACCAATCAGCACCCTGCACCGGCGACACCCCTTCGGGCGCGCATGATCGCGGATATGTCCGCACGCAATCTCGGACCTGCGTCGCAGACCAGCCACCTGCGGGCCTGCAAGCGGTTTGCCTCCTGGCTCGGGCGATCTCCGGAGACAGCTTCACCGGATGACGTGAAGCATTTCCAGCTGCATCTGATCGAGAGCGGGACCAGTATCTGCACCCGCAACCAGACCATGACCGGGCTGAAGTTCCTGGTCCGGGTCACCCTGCGCCGGCATGACCTTGCGGCCGAAGTGTTCCACCTCAAAAAGCCCGTGAAGGTTCCCCTCGTGCTGAGCCGCAACGAGGTCAGGCGCATTCTCGCCATGGCCCCCGGCCTGAAAGCGCGTGTGATGCTGTCACTCGCCTATGGATGCGGCCTGCGGGCAAGCGAGGTCGTCCGGCTGAAGGTCGGCGACATCGACGGGGAACAGAACATTATCCGCATTGTGCAGTCGAAGGGACGCAAGGACCGCAACGTGATGCTGCCCGTTGATATTCTGAGCCTGTTGCGGGTCTGGTGGACCGAACGCCCGACCGTCAACGACAGGGGGGTGTCCGGGCCTGATCGCGCGCTCTTTCCCGGCTATTGCGGGCGGCATCTTTCGGCCAGACAGATCTCGCGGCTGTTCAAGCAGGCAGTGCTGGCCGCCGGGATCACCAAGCCGGTCACTCTGCACACCTTGCGTCACAGCTTCGCGACGCACCTGCTGGAACGCGGCGTGGATATCCGGATCATTCAGGCGCTGCTCGGACATGCTAAACTCACCACGACGGCGCACTATGCCAGCGTTGCCACCGGCATGATCTCGGCGGTGGAGAGCCCGCTGGACGATCTGACCGCGGCGAAGCGCAAGAAAGGCGCCTCATAGCCTGCGTTGTCCCGGCCGAAGCTGGAGGTTGCGGATATCTTCCGGGTCCATGGTCCTGCTTGGCGGGCGGCCAATGCAGGCCATATCAGCCTCGACCAACTGAAGGTGATGAACGCCATCACGCGCTGCCGCACGGCAGCGCTCGGCGGTCATGCCGCGCGGTGTGAAGACTGCGGGCATGAACACATCGCCTACAACTCTTGCCGGAACAGGCACTGTCCCAAATGCCAGGCGGGTGCAGCCAAGGCCTGGCTGGCGGCGCGCGAGGCCGAGCTGCTGCCCGTGCGGTATTTCCACCTGGTCTTCACGCTGCCAAAGCCGGTTGCTGACATCGCCCGCCAGAACAAGCGGGAGATCTACAATCTGCTGATGCGGGCGAGCGCGGACACGGTGATCCGGATCGCGGCTGATCCCAAGCACCTTGGCGCCCGGGCCGGCATCACATCCGTCCTGCACACCTGGGGTTCGGCGATGACGCACCACCCGCATGTCCACATGATCGTGCCGGGCGGCGGCCTGTCTGCGGACGGGGCGCAGTGGATCGCCTGCCGCAGGAACTTCTTCCTCTCCGTCCGGGTGCTGTCCCGCCTCTACCGGCGCCTCATCCTGGACGGGCTGGCCCGGCTGCACAAAGCCGGGAAGCTGCACTTCTTCGGCGATCATGCCGGGCTTGCGGATCGCGCGGCCTTCGACGCGTTTCTGCAACCGCTGCGCAAGATCGACTGGGTCGTCTATGCCAAGGAACCGTTCGCCGGGCCAAAAGCCGTGTTGGCGTACCTATCGCGCTACACGCACAGGATCGCGATCTCAAACAGCCGACTGATCCGGTTCGATGCACACAGCGTGACATTCAAGGTCAAGGATTACCGCGTCAACGGTCCCGGGAGGCATACCACCATGACCCTGAAGACCGGCGCGTTCATTCGGCGCTTCCTGATCCATGTCCTGCCCAAGGGGCAGCATCGCATCCGCCACTACGGCTTCTTCGGGAATGGCAACCGTGCGGCCAATATCGCCAGGATCAGGGAACTGCTCGGGAACGGACAGCCAGATCCGGATCTCGGGCACGACAGCACGGCCGGTGACACCGATGCACCCGCCCGCGTCCTCGCGCTGCCATGCCCCTGCTGTGGCGGGCGGTTGATCATCTCCGAAACCATTGCGCCAGAACTGTACCCCAGAGCGCCGCCTGGAGCAGCGAGGGCCGCTGCATGACACGCGCGCCAAAGACCGGAAGTCCAATTGCCGCTGCTCACGATACCGCTTGCGGCCAAACCGGAATGCCTGCAACCCGGAGAGCAGGGGTGCGAAGGTTGTCGGCCCCGCAAGACGCGGCGCATGCCCATCAAAGCTCGCAGAATCCGTACCGAAGCTGCCTGCAACGAGCGCGCTTGGGCCAACCTGCAGAGCAATAACCAAGGCAATCAACCCCTTCAAATCCCCATAGACCCAGCTGGCCTGCCCAATTCCAACACCGCGATTTCCCGCTTGCGCGCTTCTCCGACGCCAGGCAATGCCGCGCATCATTCAAACGTCGCGCGTGGCGTCCGAGAAACCTGCAGCACAGCGGACGTACGAGAAAACTAGACTACGCTTGCAACGGATGGCGGTTGGCGACGCAGTCGTAAGTTATCGGGCTTGAATGAAACAGTGTCCAAATCCTGCTCCCGCAACCAACACTAATTCATCAGACATATCAAAGGCTTCAGGCAGCACGCCCGGAGCCTTCTTCGTGTCCGGGCCTCCCGCACCCGCCGCCAAAGACATCAACCCAGCCAGATCCCCCACCAGCATCTGATCCAGGCCAGCGCCCTCCGCCGCAGGCGTCAGCACGATCCGCTCCACCAATGCGCGCAGCGCCTCCTTGGCCTCTTCCATGCCTTCGGCGGAGCCAAGGGTCCGGATCAGCCGGGTGGCCCGATCCCGGTCGGCCGCTGCCATCGACGGGTGAAACACCACCATGTCCGGGGAAGGGGCCTGCTTCAGCTCCCGTTCCAGTTGCTGCAGTGGTCCATCGCGGATCAGGCTCAGCCCTGATGGGAAAATTGAGATCGACGGGACGCAAGTCATCGTGAAAGGAGACAAAATATGCCTCAACTAAACAGGAAGCCTCTTCGTAGTTTGCTTCTTGTATTTGCGCTCCTGTGGAGCGGCCTGCTGCTGGCTCAGGGCACCCGATTTGCGCAACAGAGTCGTATCGTAGTCTCCGGTTCGTGCAGCCGGGCCGCCTGCAGCGGTCAAAAAAGGAAAAATTTGATTACTTGGTCAAAAAATGTTTCACTGCCAGGAAATGGGAGGGAAACAATGAAAAACACTTCACTGACAAGAAGAGCCGTGCTTGCGGTTTTCTTTGCCTGCGTGAGCCTGCTGAGCGCAAGTGCTGCCGTGGCTGAAAAGATCAAGGTTGCAGCAATCTATACGCTGCCAGTCGAGCAGCAATGGATCAGCCGGATCCACAAGGCTCTGAACGCCGCAGCCGAGCGTGGCGATATCGACTACGTCTTCTCGGAAAATGTGGCGAACACAGACTATGAGCGGGTGATGCGCGAATATGCCGAACAAGGGCAGCAGCTTATCGTCGGTGAGGTGTTCGGGCTCGAGCGCGCGGCGCGCAAAGTTGCAAAAGACTATCCCGGAACCGCTTTTCTGATGGGATCTTCCTTTGGTCCGGTTGCGCCGAACTTCTCGGTTTTCGACAACTGGATCCATGAGCCGTCCTATCTGTCCGGCATGGTTGCAGGAGCGGCAACCGATTCGAATGTGATCGGCATGGTGGGCGGTTATGCCATTCCCGAGGTGAACCGCCTGATGCATGCCTTTATGGATGGCGCGCGGGAAGTGAACCCGGATGTGAAGTTCATCGTGAACTTCATCGACAGCTGGTATGACCCGCCAAAGGCCAAGGAAAGCGCCTTTGCGATGATGGATGCCGGGGCGGACGTGATGTACGCTGAACGCTTTGGCGTATCCGACGCAGCCGTTGAACGCGGTGTGAAGGCCGTGGGCAATGTCATCGACACCTCCGGCGACTATCCTGGCACGATCATGGCGTCGGCGCTCTGGCACATGGAAGCAACCATCGACAAGGCGGTTGCCAATGTGGCAGGCGGCAGCTTTGAGGCTGCGGACTACGGCCAGTACAGTTTCATGGCCTATGGCGGCGGTTCACTGGTGATGGACGAAAGCCTGATATCGTCTGAAACCGCGGCGGCCGTAAAGGCGCGCGAAGCAGAAATTCTGGACGGGCTGTTCCGTGTGAACGTGAACGATGCCCGCCCGGTTTCCGATAACTGACGGCAGAAGGGCCGGCATTTACGCCGGCCCTGTTTCCCATGACAGATTCCACGGTTCTAAGGCTCAACGGGCTGAGCAAGCGTTTCGGCCCGGTTGTGGCAAATGACGATGTCAGCCTGACGCTGGCCAAAGGCGAAGTGCTTGCGCTGCTGGGTGAAAACGGCGCCGGCAAGACCACGCTGATGAACATGCTGTTCGGCCACTACCTGCCGGATGCTGGCAGCGTCGAAGTGGCGGATGAAAACGGCGTGCTGCACTCCCTGCCGCTGGGCCATCCGCAGGCGGCGCTGGCCGCCGGTGTGGGCATGGTGCATCAGCATTTTGCCCTGGCCGAGAACATCAATGCGCTGGACAACATCACCTTAGGGTCAGAGCCCTTGCTGGCACTGCGGCGCAACCGGCAGGCTGCGCGGGCCAAAATCGAGGGGATCATCGAACACAGCGGCTTGAAGGCACCGCTGAACACGCCTGTTGGCAGGCTTTCGGTTGGCGAGCGCCAGCGCGTGGAGATCCTGAAAGCGCTCTACCGCGACGCCCGGATCCTGGTGCTTGACGAACCCACCGCAGTGCTGACGCCGCAGGAAGCGGACACACTGTTTGAAAACATCAAGGCGATGACGCGGGAGGGCCTTTCGGTCATCTTCATCAGCCATAAACTGCGGGAGGTTCTGGCGTTTTCGGACCGGATTGCAGTGCTGCGGCACGGCCGGAAGGTGGGCGAAATGGCCACCGCGGATGCCGATGAGAAGGCAATCGCACGGATGATGGTCGGGGCGGATACGCCCAAGGTCGCCCGCACGGATATGGCGCCGGGCGCGCCGGTCTTGAACCTGTCAGGGATTTCCGTCTCCGGGCGTTACAAGCGCGACACACTAAAAGGCATTGATCTGGAGGTGAACGCGCATGAAATTCTGGGCATTGCCGGGATTTCCGGCAACGGGCAAAGCGCGCTGGCCAATGTGATTTCCGGCCTGGCGGCGCCTAGTGCAGGGCATATTCAGGTTGACGGTACTAAGGTTCCGAAGCCCAGCCCGGCTGCAATGGTGAAGGCCGGTATCGGGCGCATCCCCGAAGACCGTCATCACGAGGGCATCGTTGGCGCCATGAGTGTCGCCGAGAACATGGTGATCGAACGGCTGGATGATCCGGAGGTGCAATCCCGCGGATTGCTGCGGCGGGACGCCATCCGGGACAATGCAGAGCGGCTGGCAAAGGCCTATGACGTGCGCGGGCCGGGTGTGACGGCGTCCTCCAGGCTGCTGTCCGGCGGCAATATCCAGAAGCTGATCCTGGCGCGGGTGTTTGAGCGCGCGCCCCGGCTGATCCTGGCCAACCAGCCGACACGCGGCCTGGACATGGGGGCCGCGGCCGAGGTAGGCCGGCGCCTGCTGGAAGCGCGGGAGCGCGGCGCGGGCGTTGTCCTGATTTCAGAGGACCTTGACGAAATCCTGGGTCTTGCCGACCGCATCATGGTGATCCGCGACGGCAACTTGGTGGAGGCAGGCAGCCACGACCGCGAAAAGATCGGGCTGATGATGGCAGGAGAACCCGCATGATCCGCATTGAACCGCGCGAGAACCCGTCCCGCGCCTTTGCCATTGGCATTCCCATCCTGTCCGCCGTGATTTCCCTGGCCCTTGCCGCCATTCCGCTGCTGGCCGCCGGGGCCAATCCGCTGACCGCCTATGGCGAGATGATCAAGGGCGTTTTCGGCTCGGTCTTTGCCCTGTCCGAAATGCTGACCCGTGCAACGCCGCTGATCTTCACGGGTCTTGCTGCCGCATTGGCCTTCCGTGCCAAGTTGTGGAACATCGGGGCTGAGGGGCAGCTGTACCTGGGCGCTATGGCAGCTGTTGCCATCGGTTCGGGATACCTGGACGCCCCGGGCATTGTGCTGCTGCCGCTGATTATTCTTCTGGGAGCCGGAGCCGGTGCGGCGGGCATGATGGCGCCGACCTATCTGAAGGTCCGCTTTGGGGCCGATGAGGTTGTAACGACGCTGCTGTTGAATTTCATTATCCTGATCTTCCTGCAAATGATGCTGGAAGGCCCGCTGCAGGATCCGATGGGGCTGGGCTGGCCGCAGTCGGCGCCGGTTCTGGATCAGGGCATGCTGCCGCCGTTGATGGAGCGGATGCGGGTGCATTCCGGGCTGATCATTGCGCTGGTGCTGGCGGGGATTGCCCAGTTCATGCTGGCGCGGTCGGTCTGGGGCTTCAAGCTGCGCGCGGTTGGAGAAAACGCCGCCGCTGCGCGCCATGCGGGGATCAATGTGAACCGGTCGCTGTTCGGCGTAGCCGCGATCTCCGGCGCCTTGGCCGGGCTGGCTGGCGTCAGCGAAGTTGCAGGGCTGAAGGGCTACCTGACTTCGGATTTGTCACCGGGCTTTGGCTACACTGGCATTGTGGTTGCGATGCTGGCCGGGCTGTCGCCCGCAGGTGTGGTAGTTGCCGCCTTGTTCATTGCCTCGGTGTTCGTAGGTGCCGACAGCATGAGCCGCGCGATGGGCGTCTCGTCCTTCCTGGCAGACCTGGTTGTCTCGATGTCGCTGCTGTGCGTATTGGTAGGCGGCTTTCTGGCGAAGTACCGCATTCTGCGCACCAGGGAGGCCGTATCATGATGGATCTTCTGAACATCCTCCTGAGCGAAAGCTTCTGGGCGGCGTCCTTGCGTATTGCAACGCCGCTGATTTTTGGCGTCCTTGGCGCCCTGATCTGCGAACGGGCAGGCGTTCTGAACCTCGGGATCGAGGGGATTTTTGTTGTTGGGGCCATGTGCGGCTGGATGGCGGTCTGGCTGGGGGCCGGCCTGTGGGGCGGCGTCCTTGCAGCGGCGGCGGCTGGGGCATTGTTCGGGCTGCTGCATGCGGTGCTGACTGTACCCTTAGGCCTGTCGCAGCATGTGTCGGGGCTGGGGATCACTCTGTTTGCCACATCCGTCAGTTACTTCACCTACCGCACCGCCTTGCCCAACGTCTCCTCGCCGCCGCGGATCGAACCGTTTCAGGCGCTGGACATTCCGCTGCTGTCGGACCTGCCGTTTCTGGGGCCGGTGCTGTTCCAGCAGACTGCTCTCACCTGGCTTGCGCTGCTGATGGTTGCCCTGGTCTGGTATGTGATGAACCGCACTGCGCTGGGTGTGGCAATCCAGGCGGTCGGTGACAATCCTGACAGCGTCGATGCGCAGGGATTGTCGGTTTACGGCCTGCGTATCGGTGCGATTGTTGCAGGCTCGGCATTGATGGCGCTTGGCGGCGCCTTCCTGACCATGAGCGCCTTTGATGCCTTTTTCTTTGGCATGGTGAACGGGCGCGGATGGGTCTGCATTGCGCTGGTGATCTTTGCCAGCTGGCGGCCCGGCAAGGCATTGTTCGGCGCCTTGCTGTTCGGCGCATTCGACGCACTGCAGGTGCGTTTGCAGACGGAAATGGGCGCGCTGGTTCCCGGTCAAATCTTCCTGATGGCGCCTTACATCCTGTCGATCATCGCGCTTGTCATTGCAGCCCGTTCTGCTGACTATCCGCGTGCCCTGCTGACACCTTGGTTCAAGGGGCAGCGTTAGAAATCCGCTTTGGGAAGGAGAGCCCGATGTTTGACCTGATTGTCAGAAACGCCAGCCTGACTGACGGGCAAAAGGGCGTCGATATTGCCTGCAAGGACGGCAGGATCGCCGCGGTTGAAGCCTCCATCACCGCCGAAGCCAAGGAGGTGATCGAAGCAGAAGGCTATCTGGTCTCGCCACCGTTTGTAGACCCGCATTTCCACATGGATGCAACGCTGTCGCTTGGCACACCGCGGATGAATGTGTCCGGCACGCTGCTGGAGGGCATCGCCCTGTGGGGAGAGCTGAAGCCGGTCCAGACCGTGGACGACATCATAGAGCGTGCGCTGCGCTACTGCGACTTGGCGGTTGCCAAGGGCATCGGCGCAATCCGCAGCCATGTGGACACCTGTGACGACGAACTGAAGGGCGTTCAGGCGCTGCTGGAGGTACGTGAAAAGGTAAAGGACTATCTGGACCTGCAGCTGGTTGCCTTCCCGCAGGATGGTGTGCTGCGTGATCCCACGGCAATGGAAAACACCATCCGGGCCTTGGATATGGGGGTGGATGTCGTCGGCGGCATTCCCCATTTCGAACGCACCATGGCGGATGGCGCCGAAAGCGTCCGCCAGCTGTGCCGTATCGCGGCGGACCGTGGACTGATGGTGGATATGCATTGCGACGAAAGCGATGATCCGCAAAGCCGCCATATCGAAACTTTGGCCTATGAGACACAGCGCCTTGGGTTGCAGGGGCGTGTGGCCGGATCGCACCTGACCTCAATGCATTCCATGGACAACTACTATGTGTCCAAACTGATCCCGCTGATTGCCGAAGCCGGAGTTCACGCAATCCCGAACCCGCTGATCAATATCATGCTGCAGGGCCGCCATGACACCTATCCCAAACGCCGCGGACAGACGCGGGTTCGCGAATTGCGCGATGCGGGCGTTGCGGTTGGCTTCGGATCCGATTGCGTAATGGACCCTTGGTATTCGCTGGGCAAAGCCGACATGCTGGACGTGGCGTTCATGGGGTTGCATGTGGGGCAACTTTCGAGCCGTGAGGATATGAGCTGGTGCTTTGACGCCGTGACAGAGAATTCCGCGCGTATCATGGGATTGCAGGGTTATGGGGTTGCAAAAGGGAAAGATGCGAATTTCGTGTTGCTGCAGGCGCGTGACAAGATAGACGCCATACGGTTGCGGGCGCATAGGATTGCGGTCATTCGTGCGGGCAAAGTAGTTTCCCGGTCCGCTGCAGTGGTGCATGAGATCACCAAACCCGGCGAGGTCGCTACGGTTCTCATCGAAGCGCAGATCACGGATAGAATGACGAGCTGATACGCGCCGGGCCGCAATGGATGACGGGTTCGCTCGCACAGTTTGAGTTTGCTCATCTCCAGATTTTGCACGCGCGGCAAATGGCCGGCAGGCAGGCTACGATTGCAGTAAAGTGAAGGCAGGGAGAAGGTCCGGTCGGGGCCGGCTACTTCAGCCATGGATTTTCAAACCTTGTTGCTATTGCAGATCGAGGCCTGAGCTTCAACCGTCGTCCCATGGAGGGGTCGTCCTGAACGTTTCTCGCAGAATGTCAGCAAAATCACCCGCTCTTAGGGAAAGCGGCCGGATGCTGGGTCTCACGAGTTCAACCGGTCGCTCGCCAATACGGTGACCGCTCAGAACCTCCTCCAGAAAACCGTCACGGATAGCATCACTGCAAGCGTATTTAGGTTCCAGACAAACACCTAACCCGGCGTTTGCCGCCTCGATCAAGATCTCACCGTTGTTGGCAGCAAAGCGTGGGGACAAGCGAACTTCTACAGTTCGGCTGTCCGGACAGGTAATGCGCCAACGCGCTAGGTGGCTCCCGATCTTGTAGACAATTGCCGGTAAACCCTTCAGATCTTCAGGCCTGCCGGGGCGCCCATGCTCATGCCAAAAGGCCGGGCTTGCGGTGATGACATACTGAACAAGAAAGAGAGGTTCAGAGATAAGAGCAGGGTCATCTGTATGGCCGATGCGGATCGCAAAATCGAAGCCTTCCTCAACAAGATCTGCAGCCCGGTCACTCATGTCGATATCGAACTGAGCACCTGGATGCGCAGCAGCATAGTGGACGTGTCCCGTTTTCGTGCCGCCCCAGGTGGTCGTTTAGGCCACTTTCCTTTCGAAAGCGACCGGGCTTTTCCAGCCCAGTGCTGAGTGGCGGCGTCGCGGGTTATAGAACCCATTGATGTATTCAAAGATCGTCATCTCTGCCTTCCGGCGTGTCTCCCAAGGATGCCGCCAGATCAGTTCTGCCTTGATGGTCTTTAAGAAGGTTTCGACCGCCGCGTTGTCATAACAATTTCCTTTTCCGCTCATGGAAACCTTGAACCCATTCTGACGCAGGATTTTCTGGTAGTCGCGGGAACAATTTTGGCTGCCGCGATCCGTATGGTGGATGCAGCCTTTTGATGGCTGTCGTAAGGCGGTAGCCATCTTCAGTGCCCGGATCGCCAGATCGCGCTCCATGCGGTTGCTCACTGCCCAGCCAATCACCCGGCGCGAATGCAGATTGAGGATGACAGCCAGATACAGCCAGCCTTCACGCGTCCAGAGTGAGCCATTGAGGCGCCATTGGTTCGAGCCCAATGGCGAACGGCCAGCACAGTTCCCGCTGGCAGGCAATCATGTCGATCTCTGTGAAGATCGGCTGTTCGGCGCAAACGCTGAATGAGCGGGTGAAGAAGGCGGAAGT
>JABXIA010000198.1 GCA_013373325.1 Paracoccaceae bacterium | reverse complement strand
GCAGTCGATGGTCTTGCCGCCGGGTGCCTTAACATCCGCCAGCCCCAGGCCGGGCAGGGGGAGAAGGATTGTGGCAATAAGGGCTCTGGCATGTCGCATGGCTCTAGCATATCACATGGGGGTCATTTGGCCAAAACATGAACAACAATAGGCGCGCCCATGGTTCCCGAAGAACGGCTGGAACAGATCCTGCAGCGGTTTCAGTATCTTGAAGCCGCAATGGCGGATGGTGCCGGGGGCGGGGATATTGCCGCGCTGGCCAAGGAATACTCTGACCTGCGTCCGGTCGCGGAGCAGGTGACGGCCTACCGCAAGCTGCAAAGCGATCTGGAAGAGGCGGAAGCGATGCTGGCGGACCCGGACATGAAGGATCTGGCCGCGGAGGAGATCCCGGCGCTGAAGGCGGCGATCCCGGAAGCGGAGCACGCGCTGCAGCTGGCGCTGCTGCCCAAGGATGCGGCGGACAGCCGCCCGGCGATGCTGGAAATCCGGCCCGGCACCGGTGGCGATGAGGCGGCGCTCTTTGCCGGTGATCTGCTGCGCATGTACCAGCGCTATGCCGAGGGGCAGGGCTGGAAGTTCGACATCATCGAGGAGCAGGCGACCGAGCTGGGCGGCATTAAGGAAGTGGTGGCCCATATCAAGGGTGACAACGTCTTTGCCCGGCTGAAGTATGAATCCGGCGTGCACCGGGTGCAGCGGGTGCCAACGACCGAGAGCGGCGGGCGCATCCATACCTCAGCGGCCACAGTTGCTGTGCTGCCGGAGGCAGAGGATGTGGATATCCATATCGACCCCAATGACATCCGCATCGACACCATGCGCGCGTCGGGCGCTGGCGGGCAGCATGTGAACACCACGGATTCGGCCGTTCGGATCACCCACTTGCCGACCGGGCTGATCGTGACCTCGTCAGAGAAATCCCAGCACCGCAACCGCGAGATCGCGATGCAGGTGCTGAAGACTCGGCTGTATGACCTGGAGCGGCAGAGGATCGACAGCGAACGCTCAGCCGACCGCGCGAGCCAGGTGGGATCCGGCGACCGGTCGGAGCGGATCAGGACCTATAATTTCCCGCAGGGGCGGATGACCGACCACCGCATCAACCTGACGCTTTATAAGCTGGACCAGGTGATGGGAGGCGACCTGGAGGAGATCATCGACGCGCTGACCGCGGACAATCAGGCGCGGCTTCTGGCGGAAATGGGGCAGTGAGCATGGCAGAGACCGCGGCACAGGCAATGGCGGCAGCGACAGCCAAGCTGCGGGCCGCCGGGGTACAGGATCCGGCCCGGGATGCGCGGGTGCTGCTGGCCCATGCCGCGCGCATCGAGGCCAGCAGGGTGACGCTGATTGCGCCTGAGGAGCTGGCACCGGAAATCGCCGAACGCTATGAGCAGCTGATTTCCCTGCGGGCCGTTCGGGTTCCGGTATCGCATTTGATCGGCGAGCGGGAGTTTTACGGGCGCCGGTTCAAGGTCTCGCGCGATGTGCTGGATCCGCGGCCAGAGACCGAGATCCTGATCGAGGCCGCGCTGGCGGAGCCTTTTGTGCGTATCCTGGACCTGGGGATTGGCTCCGGCTGTATTCTGGTGACCCTGCTGGCAGAGCAGCAAGAAGCTACCGGGCTGGGCGTCGACATCAGCGAGGCCGCCTGCCTGCAGGCCAGCGCCAACGCGGTTCTGCACAGGGTGGAGGCGCGCGCCGATATTCAGCAATCCGACTGGTTTGAAAAGGTCGAGGGGCAGTTCGACCTGATCGTGTCGAACCCGCCTTATATCGCGCTGGAAGAGATGGACGGGCTGTCGGCAGAGGTGCGCGGGCATGAGCCGGGCATCGCGCTGACAGATGGTGGCGACGGCCTGGGTGCCTACCGTCAGATCGCCGCACAGGCGGCGGCGCATCTTGCACCGGGCGGGCGGGTGCTGCTGGAAATTGGTCCGACCCAGGGCCGGGCGGTCAGCGCGCTGCTGGAGACGGCGGGCTTCAGCGGCATCGCGGTGCTGCCGGACCTGGACGGGCGGGATAGGGTGGTACGGGCGCATTCCCCCTCAAATCGCGGATTTTAACGCGAAAATCCGCATATTCGGGCGAAAAAACACAGAAAAACCTTAAGGCCCCCTTGTGTGGGGCTCCGGAACATGGTTACTCAAGATGAGCCGTACAGAGGTGAACGCTTTTCAAGCATTCCCGCGGCATCAAGCCCAAAAAAGCTAACGATCCGGCGCTGAGGCGCGCTGCATAGGGTCAACGGCGCATTAACTCAAGGCTTATGATAGGCATATGAGATCGTCCAAATCACGTTCCCGCTCCAAGTCGAACCGAAATCGCCCCAATGGCGCCAATGTGGTCAACCGGGTGTTCGACAGCTCCGGTCCCGAAGGCAAGGTGCGCGGAACCCCGCAGCAGATCATTGACAAATACAACCAGCTGGCCCGCGACGCGCAGCTGAGCAATGACCGGGTTGCGGCCGAGAATTTCCAGCAGCACGCAGAGCATTACCTGCGGATGCTGAACGAGGCGCAGCGCGAGATCGAGGCACGCCGAGAAGAGCAGGAGCGCCAGAACCGCGAGCGCCAGGCCGAGCGCGACCGCGAGCGGGCGGAGCGGCTGGAGCGTCAGGAGCGCGAGGCAGCGGTCACAGCACCTGCTGACAGTGACCCGGCAAGCACGCCGCAGCCCGAGGTAATCGACCCGCGCGGCGACAATGGCAACGGGCAGGACAGCGGCCTGGTTGAGACGCCGGAAAGCCAGAGCGCAGCTCCGGCGGAGAGCGGCGATGACGCTGCGCCGAAGAAAGCCCCGGCGCGCAAGCCCCGCACCCGCAAGCCCGCAGCTAAGGCTGAGGGCGGCGAGGCTGCAAGCGAGGGCGGTGACGCCCCGGCACCGAAGAAACCAAGCCGCCCGCGCGCCAAGCCCAAGCCGAAGGCAGAAGATGGCCCGGCGGAAGCTGCCGAGTAATCAGGCTGCGGTGAGAAAAGAAAACCCCCGAAGCTGAAGGCTTCGGGGGTTTTCTTTTGCGGAATTTCCGGCTGGCTGTTCAAGCGTCGTGACCCAGCACCCTCAGGTAGCGGCGTACGGCTTCGGGGAAGCCCAGCATCAGGGCATCCGATGTCAGGCCGTGGCCGATGGAGACCTCGGCCAGATCGGGAATAGCCTGGCGCAGGCCAGGCAGATTTTCGACGGTCAGGTCGTGGCCTGCATTCATCATCAGGCCGGCGCGCGGATTGCCGAGCGCGCGGGCGGCGTCCGCCGTCTGGCGGATCTTGTCCAGTTCACGCGCGGTTGCATCAGGATCTGTCTGGTCAGCATAGGGGCCGGTGTAGAATTCGATCCGGTCGGCACCAGCTTGCAACGCCATTACCGGGTCGTTCGGATTGGTGTCCACGAAGTAAGAGACCCGTATGCCGACCGCCTTGAACTCCTCAGCGATGGGCAGGAGCATCTCGCCATCGGCGGCAAAATCCCAGCCGTGGTCGGAGGTGGACTGTTCCGGCGTGTCGGGCACCAGTGTCACCTGATGCGGCTTGTTCTCCAGCACAAGGTCGATGAAATGGCGGGTCGGGTAGCCCTCGATGTTGAATTCGGTCTGAGGGAACTCCTCGGCAATCAGGCGGGACAGGGCAGGCAGGTCGGAAAAGCGGATGTGGCGTTCATCCGGGCGCGGGTGCACGGTGATACCGTGGGCGCCGGCCTGCAGGATTGCGCGGGAAATGTCGATCAGGTTCGGCCAAGGCACGTCGCGCCGGTTACGCAGGTAGGCAACGGCGTTGACATTCACGGACAGAAGGGTCGGACGCGCAGCTACGGCAAGGGTCATCTGAAAATCGGGCTCCGGCAATGTAACGGATAAGGTTGGTCAGGTCTTGGCGACTTCGCGTGCGAGCGCGCAGAAAGCTTCGAGGCTTACCTGTTCGGCGCGTTCGGTCGGCGGGATTCCCGCCGCGGTCAGATGCGTCTCGATATCAGGCGAAATCCCTTTGAGCGAGGCGCGCAGCATCTTGCGGCGCTGGTTGAAGGCGGCAGCGACGACGCGGGAAAGGATGGCGGCATCGGCCTCGAACCGAGGGGCGGGCAGGGCGTCCAGGTGCACCACGGCGCTGGAGACCTTGGGCGGCGGGGTGAAGGCACCTGGCGGCAGCGACAGCACGATACGCGCATCCGCCCGCCACTGCGCCAGGATTGCCAGGCGGCCATAGGCCTTGGAGCCGGGCTGGGCAACGATGCGCTCTGCCACCTCGCGCTGGAACATCAGGGTGAGGCTCTGCCAGAACGGCGGCCATTCCTTGGGGGTGAGCCAGCGCACCAAGAGTTCGGTGCCGACGTTGTAGGGCAGGTTGGCGGCGATGCGGATTGGCGGGGTCAGATGGGCCAGCGGGTCGATCTCCAGCGCGTCGCCGTTGATCACTTCGAAGCGGCCCGGGTAGGCGTCGGCAATCTCCTGCAACGCAGGCAGGCAGCGCTGGTCCTTTTCCACAGCCAGCACGCGGCGGGCGCCCTCAGCCAGCAGGCCGCGGGTAAGGCCGCCGGGGCCGGGGCCGATTTCCAGCACGTCGCAGCCGCTAAGGTCGCCGGCCTGCCGCGCGATCTTGGCGGTGAGGTTCAGATCCAGGAGAAAGTTCTGGCCCAGCGATTTGCGGGCGGACAGCTGATGCGTTGCGATCACTTCGCGCAAAGGGGGAAGACTGTCTATGGCGCTCATATCATCTGGACCCTGGGACAAGGCGCGGGCGGGGCGCCGGAATTTTCTTGCCTGCGGCGGGGATATTTCCCGCCCAAGGAAGAATCAAGTGCTGGCGGCCATGGCCTGGGCCAGCTTTAGCGCCTCGATCAGGCTGGAGGGATTGGCCTGTCCGGTGCCCGCGATGTCGAAGGCGGTGCCGTGATCCGGAGAGGTGCGGATGAAGGGCAGGCCCAGGGTAACATTGACGCCGCGGTCGAAATCGAGCGTTTTGATCGGGATCAGTGCCTGGTCATGATACATACAGACAGCCGCGTCATAGCGGGCGCGGGCGGCGGCGTGGAACAGGGTGTCAGCAGGGTGGGGGCCGGTCACATTCAGGCCTTCCGCCTGCATCTGAGCAACCAGGGTATTGATCCAATCGAGTTCTTCGCGGCCCATTGCGCCGCCTTCGCCGGCATGCGGGTTGAGGCCTGCAACCGCGATGCGCGGTGCGGTAATGCCGAACTGGCTTTGCAGGCCCGCAGCGGTGATTTCTATGGTTTCGCGCAAGCCTTCCAGTGTCAGCGCTGCAGGCACGTCTGACAGGGCGATGTGGATGGTGGCAGGCACCACACGTAGCTGTTCGCTGGCCAGCATCATAACAACCCGGTCGCGGCCCGCCAGCGCAGCGAGAAATTCGGTATGGCCGGGATAGGCAAAGCCCGCGCCGTCGATCAGTGCCTTCTTGTGAATGGGGGCTGTGCAGACAGCGGAGGCCTCGCCTGCCTGGACCAGTTTTACCGCGGTTTCAACGGATTGGATCACGCCTGAAGCGTTGGCCGGATCGGCCGTTCCTTTGGCAGCATCGCCGCCGAAGGCAAGCGGCAGGACCGGAAAGCTGCTTGCACAGGCTGCGGAAGCCTCAGCGGGAGATGAAATCTCGCTTACAGGTGTGCCTGACGGCAGATGCCGCGGATCGCCGATCCAGAAGAACGGGCATCCGTCGCGCAGTGTCTCCCATGCCTTGACGGCGATTTCCGGACCGATGCCTGCGGGTTCACCGCAACTGAGGGCAATGGGCCCGGAGCGGGTCATTTGATGTCGATCCGGGCGTCGGCGCGCAGCTGTTCCAGGAAGCTGTCCGTCAGCGATGTCATCCGCTGCGCCACAAGCGCATTGGCCACGGTTTCGCGGTTGGCGCCCTCGCCGAGGTCGGCAGTGCGGCCGCAGAGCATCAAGACCACTGCAGTCTGGCCGTTGTTGCGTGTCAGCGCCGTGGAGGTTTCATTCGGATCGAGCTTGGCCAGTTCCAGCGCGATGTCGCGGGGAATGTCCGCGGGCGGCAGGCTTTGGATGTCCAGTACCGACGGGTCCTGACCTTGAGCGAGGCCGTAGAAGTCCTCGCAGGTGTCGACGCTGTTTACAACCTTCTGCACTGCGGCCAGCCCTTCAGGCGTGGGCCCGCCGGGGACGAAATAGGTGGCGTATTCGATTGCGGTGTAGCGCGGTGCCGCGCCCTCAACCTCGCGCACACCGCGCATCTGAAAGAGGGCTACGGCGTTTTGCAGCGGCAGCGGTTCGGAAATTTCGCCGGGTTTCAGCGCCAGCACGATTTCCTGCAACTGCGGCGGCAGTTTGGTCAGAGGCATCCAGGGCAGGCGGCCGCCCTCATTGCGGCTGGCGGCAGCAGAATACTGGGTCGCAGCGGCGGCAAAACTGTCATAGCCTTTGAGCCTGGACACTTGCTCAATCAACTCTTCAACCTGGGCTGCATTCTGATCGTTGATGGGAACGATGAACTCACTCAGCAGCACCTGGACGCTGCCGGTGCCTGCAGATCCCATAGCGCGGTCAATTTCTGCCGGGGTCGGGCGCGCCTGGGACAGGAAACGGGCGCGGGTGTATTCGCGCCAGCCCAGGCCGACCCTGGTGAAATCGCGCAAGGTCTGCGGAGCGACGCCCTGCTGCTGCAGGGCTGTCAGGAATTCGCTCAGCGACAGGTTGGCGCGGCCCGCCATTTCTTCCATGCCGGCGGAAATATCCTCATCGGACAGTTCAATACCGGCCTGTTGCAGCACTTGAAGCTTGAGCCGGTCATTGATCAGCTCCTCGCGTGCGGTTTCCAGCGGGTCGCCTGGAACCCTCAGCGCGGCCTGAAAGCGGGCACGCTGCTCCAGTTCATACCGGGTGATCACCTCGTCATTGACTGTGATTGCGGGCGCGAAAAGATTCTGTGCCCCGGCCGGCAGGGCGGTCAGAGAGAGACCTGCCACCAGCGCCAGCGCGGCTGCGGACTTGAGGGCACGGGAAAGGAAGGGAGCCGGGAACCGGGATTTCACGTCTTGCTGCATGACCGCCTGTACTGTTTGTTGCCGCTCTTTACGGAAAAACCGCTGAGGGAGATGGTAAAGCCGAAATCCGTTGTCGGCTCAACACTTGTTGTTGAGGTATAGCGGCGGTTGACCGAAAGGTCGACCGTTACGCATTCATTCTGATAGGCCAGACCCAGGCCTGCCCGTGTGGCCCGGGCGTCGGAGATATCGTAGCGCAGCCGGGCGCTGGCAGACCAGCTGGGGTTGATGTCGTAGCGCCCATCGACCCAGATTTCGGAGCTTTCCTCTGACCGTTCCTCGACGGGATCAGTGCCAAGCCACAGGTATGTGCCGGATAGGCTGGAACGCTTTGTGTGCCATTCGCCGCGGACTTCGGCCTTGGAAAAGTTCAGCGAACCGTTCAGCAGGCCACGGGTGGAGATCGCCAGACCGTCGCCAAACTTGATCTGGCCGGCCAGCAGAAGATCCGACGAAGTGCCGCCAAGCCCCGAGCTTTTGGTGAACCGGGTGTCCTCCTTGCTGCGCAGCACCTGGCCAATTGTTGCGTAGGCCTGCCAGCCCTGTGGCGAGTAGCGCGCCCAATTGGCACCATAAACCAGAGTAAACCCGTCCTCGCGGGCATCGGTTGCAGGGAAACGGGACAGTGACAAAAGATTGCCCTGATCGAATTCGACGAACCTGCTTTCTTCGCTGACCACATCACCACTGCCTTCGTTGCGCCAGCCCAGCTGCAGGATCGGCTCCAGGTACTGGGTGGCGCCATTGGCTTCACGGCGGGTCATCGGCAGGCGGAAAGTCATAGAGCCGCGGGGCGTCAGACGGGTTACTTCATCAGTGAAATAGGCGTCATCATACGCCCTGGAGGTATCCGCCGCAGCGCCCAGCTCTGCCTCCGCCAGGAGCCCGTAACCTAGATTCCAGGTGCGGAGCCAGCTCAGGTCTGCGGTCAGGCGGACGAGGTCACGGCCGGTGGCGGAGTCCTCGCTCAGGCCGTCGCCCGGGTTTGTTGAGCGCCGGTAGCGCCCGTTTCCCTGAAGCGTAAGCCGGACTTCGCCGCCCGTGAGGCTTGGGAAATAGCGTTTCTGAAAAAGTGCTTCGGCAATGCCGGAGGGGATTTCGTCAGGGTCTTCGTCGGAACGGAGCGTCTTGTAGTGGGTCAGTGATGTGCGGAGCAAGCTGTCCCGGCGGATCCGTGACAGCTCCAGCCTGGAACGCAGGCGGTCAGTGTCGGGCAGGCCGTAATCCGCGAGATAGGCATCGTCCGAAACCGCCCGCAAATCAAAAGTGAAGCGGTAGTTTCTAGGCAACTCGAACCGGCCTTTTCCGAAGATGTAGCCACGGTCCTGGTCCGGATAGAGATCGTCTCGGGTATAGGCGCCGTTGAATTCGATCCGGCCGCGCCGGAACGCCTGCCGGTAGCGCAGGTCCAGTGTCCGGGTGCTTGATGAGACGTAGGGCGCGATCGTCAAATCCTTGTGCGGGCCAAGGGTGAAGAAATAGGGAACCTTGACCCCGGTGCCGAGGTTCGACGTTGAGCGCACGGACGGGATCAGAAAGCCGCTGGTCCTCTCCAGCGAGGGATCCGGCAGGCGGAACGCCGGAAAGTAGAATACCGGCACATCCAGTACCCGCAGCTGCGCGTTTTCAAAGTAAAGCTGGCGTTCCTGCTGATCGTGGGTGACGCGCTCGGCGCGGATCTGCCAGAGCGGGGGGCGCCCGTCTTCGCAGACATGGCACGAGGACACAGCGGTCTTGTAAAGCTGGGTATAGCGGCCGCTGACCCGTGTCATCTGCAGCGAGGCGAGCTGAAGCTGCTGCTGCAACACCATGCGGGCGCCGTTGAGCAGTCCGTTGCGCAGGCTGCTGTCCATTTCCGCTGCGTTGGCCAGAATGGTGATATCACCGTTCTGGTCGATACGGATCGGGCCCTCGATAAGCAGGGTGCCTGTGCCTTGGTCAAAGGTGATTTTCTGCGCGCGCAGGCGTATGTCGCCTTGGAAAGCTTCGACATTGCCTTCTGCCACAAGTGTCCGGTCTGCGGTGATGAACACCTGATCGGCGACGAGCATTGCGGGCTGTGCCTGATCCGGGGGCGCGGCAGTCTGTGCCTGAGGAGCAGGAGCAGACAGCGCCAGCCAGGGCAGCACGGCGGAAAGAAGCAGCGCCCGGCGCAGGTTACCCGTCTTCGGCATGGAGTAGCAGTCCCAAAGTCAAAAGTATCGCGGCAGAAGGCGGTGCCCAAGCGGCCAGCGCCACCGGGATTTGCCCATTCTCGCCAAGGATCTGCGCGAAATTACGGATGAAATAAAGCCCGAATCCCAGCAGCACGGCCATCAGCACGGCCAGACCGGTGCCGCCAAAGCGGGCGTGCCGCATGGTGAAGGATGCACCGACCAGAACCATGGCGGTCAGGAACAGGGGGCGGGCCAGTTCCGCCTGCAGCCGGACTTCGTAGCGCTTGGTGGTGAAACCGGCGGCTGACAGTTCGCGGATGGTGGAAGGCAGGTCATAAATCGAGATGCCGCTTGCAGTGCCCAGTGTGCCGCGGATGCGGTCTGTGGTCAGCGTGGTCGGCAGCTGCAGCTCCTCATGCCGGGCAGCACCGGTTTCGGGGTTGATACCGGCTGTCAGCGGCCAGGCCTTTGCATTGGTCAGAATCCAATGATTGCCTTCCAGCCGCGCCGTCTCGGCGGTTATGCGGCGCACCGGGCCGCCTGCATTTGTGTAGGCATGAATCGAAACGCCAATCAGGGTGATGTCAGCGGCATCGCCGCTGTACCCCTTGGCGTGAATGACTGATTGGCCGCGGGCGCCGCCCTGGCGCAGCCACAGGCCCTCACCGCTCAGCGACAAGGCAGAGGGGCCGCCGTTTTGATAGGTTTCTGCCAGATCCTGGTAGCGGTTGGCTGTCGCCGCCGCGATGGGATTGAGCATGGTGACGGCCAGTCCGCCGATTGCCGCTGCGACCAGTACAGGGGCTGCCAGTGCCCTTATGCCCGACCGGCCGATGGCACGGGTCACCACCAGCTCACTGCTGCGGGCAAGGCCAACAAACAGCACGATGGTCGACAGGATCATGATCAGCGGCAGGAACTCGCTGAGCGCTGCCGGAATGTTCAGCAGAGTCAGCCCAATCAGCTGTGCCAGGCTGAGGTCAACTGATTCAAACCGGCGTATCTGCTCATTCAGATCGATCAGAACCACCAATGTCATCAGCACAGCAATAATCACCAGAAACCATTGCGTGAAACGGCGCGCATAGTAGAGATCCAGTTTCATGCCGTGGTCTCCGCTGCCATTGTCCGGATCCGTTTGGGGCGGGCGGACAGGATCAGGAAGACCAGTGCCACCGCCAAGCCCAGCAGGGTGGGAAGGTAGATCAGGGGCCACAGGTCGGGGTTTTTGAGAACGGGTTCGGAAACCACGCCACGCAGGCCTTCAACAAAGATCAGGATGACAAAGGCCAGCATCGCCTGCCGCCAGACGCCAAAGCGCGAGAACGTGCCCAGCATCAATGCGGAAAAGCCTATCAGCGTTACGGCAATGCAGATCAATGCCCGGGCAAAGCGCAGGTGCAGCTCTTCGGCCTGGGCGCCAGCGGAGTAACCGTCGCTTCGGGTGACGGCTGCTGTGCTGTTCATCAGCTCTCGGCTGGGAATAGCACGGATGTTTCGGGCCGGGTTCTCAGCCTGGCGGGCCAGGGAGCTGATATCATAAGAGAAATCAGTAAAGAATGTGGTAGAGAGGCGTTGTGACTTGTTCTCGAGCCGCTGCGCCATGCCTTCTACCATGATCAGATGCGCGCTTTCGCCGTCCCGCACGAGAAAGGCGCGGTTCCCGGTGTAGGTGACGGTCACTTCCGGGTCGCGGCGGTCCGACAGGAACACGTCCTGGAGGGTCCCGTCCGGGTCAATCTGCCGGATATAAAAAGTTACACCTGCGGCGGGATGCAGGAAATCGCCTTCGCTAAGCAGTTTGGCGGTGATGTTTCGCGAGACTTCGCTTTCACGCAACTCCAGCTGGCTGATCGAGGCCGGCAGCAGATAGTGCGTCAGCGCCGACATCATCAGGGCTGTGATAATGCCGAAAACCAGCGCCGGGCGGGCCATTTGCCAAGGGCTGGTACCGGTGGCGCGCAGCACGGTCAGCTCGCTTTCGCTGTTCAGCCGGTTGGTCACCCAGACCGCAGCGCCGAAGGCGGCAATCGGCAGCACCATGCGGATCAGGTTCGGCAGCGTAAGCGCGGTAAATTCCAGAAACACCAGTGCGGACTGCCCGTTGCCGATCAGCGTATCGAACAGCACAACGGCCCGGTTCACCCAGAAGACGGCCACCAGAATCAGGGCAAAGAAGCCGAAGAAGAGCAGATACTGTGACAGCACATATCTGTCGTAGCGTGACACCCGATCCCCCCAGATCTTGCCATTGTTGTTTTGGCGGACCTTAGTGGATTTGATTGGCGGGGAAAACTGCATTCTCGCCCGCGGGGGCAATCGGCGGCGGACCGCAGGCTTTGGCCCGTGCAGCCGGGTCTTTCCAACTGCCGCTCTGCAGGATACCTCTGGTGTCAAGAACCAAGAGATTTTCAGCAGGAGCGCGCAAGAATGAGCAGTCTTACCCCGATCCGTTTCGTCGACTACGACCCCAAGGCGATAGCAGAGATGACTGGCCGGGTAGCGGTCATGGTGACGCCGGACGGCAGCATGGACCAGGCTGCGCGCAGCGCCAACCGGATGTCCAAGGGGGCTATTGCCCGGCTGATCGACTCGGAAGGGTTCAAGAAGGCGAAGGCAGGCGATGTGATTTCCCTGGGCTGGCCCGCAGGCATGCAGGTTGAGGCGCTGGATGTTCTGGTGCTGCCGCGCAAGCTGACTCCGGTGGAGGCGCGGCAGGCAGGGGCCAAGCTGGTGAAGGGGGCTGCAGGCAAGCGGCTGACCGTTATGGCTGGCAGCATGAACAAGGCTGCGGATCTGACTTTGGGTATGGCGCTTCGGGACTACGCTTTTGATAACCACAAGTCTCCCAAAGGCGACAAGCCGGAGGGAGAGGTTGTCGTCGCCTCCAAGTCACCGGCTGAGCTTGAGGCCGCTTGTGCGCCGCTGCTGGCGGTGGCCGAGGGCGTGCATATGACGCGTGATCTGGTCAATGAGCCTGCAAATGTCCTCACCACCACTGAATTCGCCCGCCGCATCGAAGAAATGAAGGGCATTGGCCTGGAGGTTGAGATCCTGGAAGAGGCGGATCTCGAAAAGCTGGGAATGCGCACCCTGCTGAGCGTCGGACAGGGTTCCGACAGCCCCTCCAAGGTGGCGGTCATGCAGTGGAAGGGCGGCGCCAAGGATGCCGCGCCACTGGCGCTGGTTGGCAAGGGCGTGGTGTTTGATACCGGCGGTATTTCCCTGAAGCCCGCTGCAGGCATGGAAGAGATGACCATGGACATGGGCGGCGCCGGTGTCGTGGCAGGCGCCATGCGCGCGCTGGCGCTGCGCAAGGCCAAGGCAAATGTGGTTGGCTTGGTTGGCTTGGTGGAGAACATGCCCTCTGGCAACGCCGCCCGTCCTGGCGATGTGGTGAAGTCCATGAAGGGGGACACCGTCGAAATCATCAACACGGACGCCGAGGGGCGCTTGGTGCTGTGTGATGTCCTGTGGTACGCGCAGGAGCGGTTCAAGCCCGCAGGTGTGATCGATCTGGCAACCCTTACCGGCGCGATTATCATCGGGCTGGGGCATGAAAATGCCGGTGTCTTCTCCAACGATGATGACCTGTGCAATGCCTTCCTGAAGGCTGCCAAGTCTGAGGACGAGGGCGCTTGGCGGATGCCGCTGGGCAAGGCCTATGACGAGCAGCTTAAATCCCGCATTGCCGACATGAAGAACGTTGGCGGCCGCCCTGCGGGCTCCATTACTGCGGCGCAGTTTCTGCAGCGGTTCATCAAGGACGATATGCCCTGGATCCATCTGGATATCGCCGGCGTGGCATCGGTCAGCAAGGACACGGACTATGCGCCCAAAGGTGCCACCGGCTGGGGCGTGATGGCGCTGAACCGGCTGGTCGCGGACAAGTTCGAGGCGGAATAAGCCGTTATGGGAGCCGCCTATTTCTATCATCTGACGCAAAGGCCGCTGGAGGAGACCCTGCCGGTCCTTCTGGACAAGGCGCGCGGGGCGGGCTGGCGCATTGCGGTGCGCGGGCGCGATCCGGAGCGTATGGCCTGGCTGGATGACCGCCTGTGGCAGGGGCCGGAAGAGAGTTTCCGGGCTCATGGCCTTGCGGGCGGCCCCCATGACGCGCTGCAGCCCATCCTGCTGACGGCGGGCCCTGAGGCGGCCAACAATCCGGAGTGCGTGATGGCGGTGGATGGCGCCGCTGTCAGTGCCGAAGAAGTGCAGGCGCTGGGCCGGGTCTGTATCCTGTTTGACGGCACCGATCCCGAGGCCGTGCAGCATGCGCGCACCCAGTGGAAGACACTGACGGATGAGGGCTGTTCCGCCCAGTACTGGTCAGAGGAAAGCGGCCGCTGGGAAAAGAAGGCCGAAAAATAGGCGGATCTACGGTTTCGGCACCTGCTGTTGGCAAGAATTTGCCGACGACCCGTTTGAATTGTTTCACAAGGGCAACAATTACTCGATTTTTCGTCACTTGGCCTTTATCCCTTCCAGCACAAATCCCGGTCCACCGGGAAAACGACCAGGACACTGGGGGGACAGATGAATTTCGTACGTGCGGTCAAGCGGCTGCGGCTGCTTCCTATTGCCGGCGCCGGCCTGCTTTTCCTGGCCAATTGCGGTGATGTTCAGAACGGATCCGTCAGCCGGGCAGAGGCCGAGGCTGCGCGGCTGGAGTATGCCGTTCAGGAAGTTCAGTATTTGCAGTCCAAAGGCCGCCGTGTCTGGTGTGTGCCCTTTGCCCGCAACGCCAGCGGGATCGAAATTTTCGGAAATGCCAAGACCTGGTGGGCGCAGGCCACGGGGCAGTACAGCCGCAGCAAAGAGCCGGAACCGGGTGCCGTGATGGCCTTCAGTGCCACCCGCTCCAACCCGCTGGGGCATGTTGCTGTGGTTTCAAAAGTCGAGGATGCGCGAAGGATCCGGGTCAACCACGCAAACTGGCACCGCAACAAGATCTCGCTCGGCATGGCGGTGATTGACGTGTCGGAAAAAAACGATTGGTCTGCGGTCCGGCTGGAAAGCTATCCGGGCGCGTTCGGCCGGGTTTATCCCGTCAAGGGATTCATTACGGCTGAACCCGGCAACAGCTGACGCTGCTGCCAAGAGACCGTTTCAGTGGCCTTGAATGCCGCCGCGTTCGATCATCTTGAGGGAAATCTCCTTGAAGGCCGTGCGCCACAGCGCCTCCAGCTCCAGGGTCATCTCCTTTCCGAGCGCGTGGCGCAGGGTGTCGATCAGGGCTTCTTCCATCGGGGCGAAGTGTTCCGTCAGGACGCCAAGAGACGCATGAGTCTTGCCGAGCTGCTGAAATTGCGGGGCCACGGCGCTTTCATCATTCAGTCTGGCAACAATCACGCCCAGTGTGGTCATGAACTTCATTCCCTGGCCTTCCAGATCCTCGCGGAACAGCTGGCGCAATTCAGGCGCATGACGGAACAGGGAGTCATAGAAATATGAGGGCGACTTGCCGGTTTCCTCTTTCAGCTTGCTGTAGCTTTGCTGCAGTTGTTTCAGTTCGTCATCGGTCACGGCGGCTTGCTCCTCTCATTGTTGGGTTGATTGAGTTCCAATCTAAGGGGCAAGCGGGCGCAGAACTTTGATCCGCCTCAATACATTGCAGGCCGAAGTTGCGCGTTCGCGGCCGTCAGCGTGTCAGTAACAACGCGCCGTTGCGGATTTCGATGCTGGACCAGCGCTGCAGGTAGCCCATCCCCAGCAGGGATTGTTCCAGCTCTCCCTGATTGACCCACACCCGCAGGTTCTTGTCGGTGATGCCGCCCAGCGAGATCTCATCAACCCAGACGGAAGCCGTGCGCACCTCGCCATTGGCGGTGCTGGCGCGGCCGAGGTAGGCAAGGCTGCCGGTGTCGATGCCTGCGCTTCGGGCGTCACGTTCATTCAGCACAACCTGACTGGCGCCGGTGTCGACGAGGAATTCGACCGGGACGCCGTTCACGTCCAATGTCAGGTAATAGTGGCCGTCCGGTGCGCGCGGCACTTCGACCCGGCCCGCGTCGATGGCGACACTTTGCTGCGGGCGAACAGTTTGGCGGATGTCTTCCCACAGCCCGTATGAAGCGATGACGCCAAGAAAGATGAAGCCCCAGACGGCAAACATCTGCATCGTCTTGCCGAGGCTTTGACGGTTCTGGACAAAGACCCAAGACCCTACCGCGACCAGCAGGATGATCAGATAGATAAACCGCCCGATTTCATATTCGCCCATGCGCTCACCTCCTGATTATTATGTAGGCGGGCCGGGACGTTATACTAGCCTGCGAAGCCGAAGTCTCGCAGGCCGTCCAGCACGAACTGCACCGACAGGGCAGCCAGCAGCATACCCAGAAGCCGGGTGACAACAGTGATCCCGGTCTTGCCGAGCATCCGTTCGAACAGGCCGGAAAACAGGCACATTACCAAGAGGATCGCCAGCACGGCAATCACCACGCCCATTACCATGGCAAAGCCTGCAAAGCCGGGCTGCTGGCCAGTCAGCAGGATCACCGTGGCGATGGAGCCGGGGCCCGCCATCAGCGGGATTGCCAGAGGGAAGACGGACGGGTCGTCAAAGTCATCTTCTTCGCTGCGGTCCTCGCGGCGCTTGTTGCGGCGTTCGAACAGCATGTCCAGCGCGGTCAGGAACAGCAGGACGCCGCCAGCCACCCGGAAGGCGGGCATGGAGATGCCGATGAAGCCCAGCACTGCTTCGCCAAAACCTGCAAAAATCGCCAGCAGAACGGCTGCAGTGATAGTGGCCCGCAGCGCGATGGAGCGGCGGCGGGAAGACGACATGCCCTGCGTCAGGGCGATGAAGACCGGCGTCAGGCCGATCGGGTCGACGATCACGAACAATGTCACGAAGGATGTGATCAGGAATGCAGTGTCGATCATTGTGCTTCTGCCTGTTCCAGTTTTTCCAGCGCCTTCATCCAAAGATCCTCGGCACGGTCCTGCGCTTCCATCACTTCGGCATATTTGCGCTGCCAGACCACAGCCTCGTCCTTGCGGCCGTCTTCATACAGGGCGGGGTCCGCCAGCTTTTTGGCCAGTTTGTCCCGCATCTCGCTGACTTTTTCGAGCCGGGCCTCTCCCTTGCGGACCTCTGCACGCAGGGCCAGGATGGTGTCCCGGGAGGGGCGCTTGGGCTTCTCTGCCTTGGGCTTGCCCGCCGGTTTGTCGCGTGTCAGCAGCAGGTCGCGGTAGGCGGGCAAGTCACCCTCAAAGGGTTTCACCGTGCCGCCGGACACCAGCCACAGGCGGTCCGCCACCAGGCTGAGGAGGTGCATGTCGTGGCTGACCAGAATGACCGCGCCGGAATAGGCCGTCAGCGCCTCCACCAGCGCCTCGCGGCTTTCGATGTCCAGGTGGTTGGTCGGTTCGTCAAGGATCAGCAGATGCGGCGCGGGCAGGGTGGCCAGCAGCAGCGACAGGCGCGCTTTCTGACCGCCTGAGAGTCGGCCCACGGCCGTATCGGCCTGATCTGCGCCCAGGCCGAAACCGGCCAGCCGGGCACGCAGCCGGGCCTGGCCTTCGTCGGGGCGTTCGCGCTGCAGGTGCTGCAGCGGCGTTTCGTCGATGTGCAGCTCATCCACTTGATGCTGGGCAAAAAAGCCGATCCGCAGCTTGCTGGACTGGGTCATCCGGCCCGTCATCACATCCAGGCGGCCCGACAGCATTTTTGAGAGGGTGGATTTGCCCTCGCCGTTCTTACCCAGCAGCGCGATGCGGTCGTCCTGGTCGATGCGCAGATCCAGCCGGCTGAGGATTGTGGTGCCGTCGTAGCCCACCGACGCACCCTCGGTGGCGATGATCGGCGGCGACAGTTCTTCGGGTTCGGGGAAGGTGAACACGGTGCGTGCGGCGTCTTCAGGCGCACGGATGGTTTCCATTTTCTCCAGCATCTTCACCCGGCTTTGCGCCTGTTTGGCCTTGCTGGCCTTGGCCTTGAACCGGTCCACAAAGGCCTGCAGGTGGGCGCGGCGGGCGTCCTGTTTCTTGGCCAGGGCCGCCTGATTGGCCCGATTGGCGGCACGCTGGCGGGCAAATTGGTCATAGTTGCCGGAATAGAAGGTCAGGCCCAAGTCCTCGAGGTGCAGAATGCCATTGACCGACCGGTTCAGCAGTTCGCGGTCGTGGCTGATGATGATCACCGTGTGCGGGTATTTCACCAGATAGGCCTCAAGCCACAGCGCGCCTTCCAGGTCCAGATAGTTGGTCGGTTCGTCAAGCAGCAGCAGATCCGGCTGGGAAAACAGCACTGATGCCAATGCGACACGCATCCTCCAGCCGCCTGAGAAATCGGAGCAGGGGCGCTGCTGGGCGTCGTAGTCAAACCCCAGTCCTTTGAGGATAGAGGCCGCTCGGGCCTCGGCAGACCAGGCGTCGATGTCGGCCAGGCGGGTTTGGATCTCCGCAATCCGGCCCGGGTCCTGTGCGGTTTCCGCCTCTGCCATCAGTTCGGCGCGTTCGGTGTCCGCTGCCAGAACAGTATCGATCAGCGACACATCCGAGGCGGGCGCTTCCTGCGCCACACCGCCGATCCGCGCACGGCTTGGCAGGGAAATGCTGCCGGATTCCAGCGACAGCTCATTGCGGATCAGCCGGAACAGCGTGGTTTTGCCGGTGCCGTTGCGGCCGACCAGCCCGACTTTGTGCCCGGCGGGAATCGTGGCGCTGGCGCCATCGAACAGGAGGCGGCCTTCGACCGCATAGGAGATATCGCTGATACGTAACATGACCCGAGCACTGCGGCAGTGCTGCGGTGTTGTCAATGGGGGAGGGGAGCTGGCGGCGGCTGGCAGCCCCATCATGAGCAGCTGTTAATTCAGATGCTGTGCGAGATCGTTGAAGGCATAGGAGGCAAAGCCGACCAGCGGGTTGCCATCTTCACGGCTGAAGGCAAAGACGTGGATCTCGTCATGGCGCAGGGTGGCGCGGCAGAAGGTGTCCGGTTTCGCAAGCTGCGCCGGGCAGCTTTCCAGATCTGTATGGGCGATGGCTGTTTCGAACAGACCGTAGGTCATGGGTATGGCAGTTTAAGCGGCAACCGCCGGGGCTGCTGCAAGGGAGGCGATCAGAGCAAATGCAGGTTTCATCATTCAACCTTGTTTCAAGTTTCAAGCCTGTTCGCGCCGCATTACCTGACAAAAAGAATCAGATAAGTGCAACCCCGAAACTCCAGCTGCGTCAAAGCTGCGCAATCCCCTCTTTATCCTGTCACAGAGCCATGCTATCGGGGCGGCAATTCGTAACGGGCCGGGCATGACGTCCGGCTTTTCAGCACAGGAGTCTGCCCCATGGCACTGGAACGCACTTTCTCGATCATCAAGCCCGATGCAACCCGCCGCAACCTGACCGGCGCAATCAACGCCAAGTTTGAAGAAGCCGGCCTGCGCATCGTGGCACAGAAGCGCATTCACCTGACCAAAGCGCAAGCGGGTGAGTTCTACAAGGTGCACGCCGAGCGTCCGTTCTACGACGAGCTGTGCGAATTCATGGCGTCCGCGCCGATCGTTGCGCAGGTTCTGGAAGGCGAAAACGCCATCGCGAAAAACCGCGAAGTCATGGGCGCCACCAACCCGGCAGACGCCGCGGCCGGCACCATCCGCGCCGAATTCGCTGAATCGGTTGGCGAAAACTCCGTGCACGGCTCCGACGCTCCGGAAACCGCTGCAGTGGAAATCGCTTACTTCTTCTCCGGCCTCGAGCTGGTCGGCTAAGCCATAGGCTGAACTGGTTTAGAAAGGCTGCAGCCTGCGGGTTGCAGCCTTTTTCGTATCTACAATGGGCGGCCAAGCGGGTGGCGGCGAATCCCTGGCTGTTTCCTCTGCGTGCCTTGGCTGCCTGTCCAGGCGGGAGAAAGCCGCAGTTCCCGCGGAGCTGTGAGGCTGGAAAACTTCCGCCGGCCCAAACGTTTGGGCAGCGGCTCATCCATTTTTCCGCTTTCTTCCAGGTGGCGGCGCAGCAGGGCGGTGTTGCGGGTATTGGCTTTCCAAGCCACGTCAAACAGGTCGCCGGCAAGGGGGATTGAGCCTATCAGCGTGTCGATCCCGATGTTGGCAGCCATCCGCGCCAGCACCGGGGCGGAGGCCCCCATCCGGAAGCCGCGGTAGAGAATGTATCCGGCAGGGGCCAGAGCAAGTGCATCTCCAATGCCCGGCACCAGGCCCGCAATACTGTCCCAGCCAAGTCGCACCCCAATCAGCGGAACGCGAAACGCGCGGTCCATACTCTGAGCGAGGCGTTCAAGCTTCAAAAGTTCTATTTTCTGACGGTTCGGCAGTTCAGGCATGGCTGGGCGTCCGTGCGATTATCCAGACGGCGTGCACGATGCCCGGGATATAGCCGAGAAGCGTAAGCAGGATGTTCAGCCAGAAGTGCTTACCCAGGCCCACCTGCAGGAACACGCCCAGCGGCGGCAAAATGACAGCGAAGATGATGCGGATCAGGTCCATTCCGGAACTCCCTTTGGTGTGTCAGCGATTGAGGACACAACGCAGCAGCTTTGGAATAGTTGCAAAATTTCCTGAGCCAGTACTCTTGTCCGGCAGATGAACGTCTTGCTAACAGCCAGCCGTTTCAGTGCAGGCGCCGGGTGTCAGAGCGTCTTGAGGTCTGCCTGGGTTGCACGCACACCTATTGCATCCAGCTCTGCCAGTAGTTTGAAATTGTGCGTCGGTCTCGCCTCTGCCTTGATCGCATCAAAGCGTTTGCGAAGCTCTTCCTTCTCCTTGCCCTTGCAATCATTCCAGGGCCGGCCTTGCAGGGCCATGACCAGCACGTAATAGCCAATGAAATGCGGCCGCGTTCCGGTTTGTAAAAGCCGGGCATAGGCCGCATCGGCGCCAAGGGCGCGCAGATCCTCAGCGGAAGCAATACCCGCGCGCTGGCAGGCTTCTTCGTAGGCAGGGCCGAGATTGCGGATAGAGGAAATGGCTGTGTTCATGGTTTGTTTCTACCCGGGGTGTTTACCGTTGTCACGCGAAATCAAGCATCTTTGAAGATTGCAGTCCGGTGTTCTGACGCTGGGTCCCGTGCTGGATTGAGTGATTGACAGTCGCAAATGCGGCGGAAACGCTATCCGGACAGCATGAGGGAGGGTGGCGGATGAACGGTGGATCGCATGTGCCTGTGTATATTGAGGGATTTGATCTGGCAAATCCGCCGGAGGGTTTTGTCGAGGATCCCTTTCCTTACTACGATGCCTTGCTGCGCGAGACCCCGGTGCTGCCGCAGCCGGATGGGTCATTGCTGGTTTGCCGCCATGCGGATCTTGACCGGATCTACCGCGACACAGCTTTGTTCTCTTCGGACAAGAAGCGTGTTTTTGGCCCGAAATACGGCGAAGGCTCGCCATTATTTGAGCATCATACCACCTCGCTGGTGTTCTCGGACCCGCCTCTGCACACGAGGGTGCGCAAGATCATGACGTCAGCCCTGACGCCGCGGGCTATTGCAAAGATGGAGCCGGGGCTGGTTGAAACCGTAGATGTTCTGCTGGAAGAGATGGCGGGCAGGGATCAGGTGGATCTGATCGGCGATTTCGCCGCTTCCATCCCGATCCAGATCATCGGCAATCTGCTGGATGTTCCAATGGCGGAGCGTGCCCCGCTTCGGGATTGGTCCCTGGCAATCCTTGGTGCGCTGGAGCCTGCGCTGAGCGAGGCGCAATTGACGTTAGGGCATCGTGCGGTGGAGGAGTTCAAGACCTATCTGCAGAACCTGATTGCCCGGCGCCGTGCCAATCCAGGCGATCTAGAAACCGACGTGTTGACCCGGCTGATCCGGGGCGAGGGCGCTGAGGGCTCGCTCAGCGAGATTGAGCTGATCCAGAATTGCATCTTCATCCTCAATGCAGGTCATGAGACCACGACCAACCTGATCGGCAACGGGCTGGCGCTGCTGAATGATCATCCGGGCCAGAAGCAGCGGTTGCTGGAGGAGCCTGAACTGATCAAGCCTGCGGTGGAGGAAATGTTGAGGTTCAGCTCTCCGAACCAGCTGGGCAACCGCGAAACCACAGCGGAGGCAGAGATTGGCGGCATCCGGGTGCCTGCGGGAACCAACCTGCATCTGGTGATCGGCGCCGCGAACCGCGATCCGGAAGTGTTTGAGAACTCGGAAGAGTTTGACATTACCCGGACGCCGAACCGGCACCTGGCCTTTGCCGGCGGGCCGCATGTCTGCGTCGGGCTGACGCTGGCGCGGCTGGAAGGCAAGATCGCCATCGAACGTCTGCTGCGCCGGTTCCCGGACTACCGCATTTTGCCTGACCGGGTGCAGGGCGGGCGGATCCGCTTCCGCGGCTATGCGGCTTTGCCCGCGTTGCTGGGGTGAGGGGGCAGCTGCCGTCAGCCTGCCGCTGATCTGTAGGCGCTCGGTGGCGCCCCGGTCCAGCGGCGGAACGCCCGGTGAAAGTTGGCGGCAGAGGAAAACCCGGTGTCCTGCGAGATTTCCTCGATGCTTTTCAGACCCGATTGCAGGTCGCGGATTGCCAGGTCGCGGCGCAACCCGTCCTTGATGGCTTGAAATGATGTGTCTTCTGCATCCAGCCGCCGCATCAGCGTGCGCGGGGTTACACTTAGTGCCCGCGCTGCATCTGCAAGGTGGCAGTTTTCCCAACTGCTCCGGTACAGAAATTCCCGCACCTTCAGCGACTGGGTGTGTTCACGGAAACCGGTGAAGATCCAATCACGGGGCGCGCGGGCCAGAAATGCATTCAGCTCTGCATTGCTGCGATGGCCGGGCAAGCCAAGAGGCTTGGTTTCGAATGCGATCGCGGAACAGTGCACGCCAAAGCTGACGGGGGCGGGGAATATGACCGCGTAGTCCTGGGCAAAAGCGGGACGTTCAAAGGCAAACTGCACTGCGCGGACGGGCACCTCATAGCCTGCAAGCCAGGACAGCAGACCATGCGCCAGCTTCAGGATCAGCATGTGGCCGAACCGCTGCACGGGCTGCTCGCCCTGCGGCACGAGCTGCAAACCGGTGCAGGCACCGTCTTCGCTTAGGTGAACCTGATAGTCGTCCAGCAGCAGGTTCCAGAAGGTGGTGAACCGGTGCAAGGCGGCGGGCAGGGTGCTCGCTTCGCGCACAGACGTCAGCAAGTGCTGCAAGGCTCTGGGCCGGACCGGACGGCTCCACAGGCCTGTCATCTCGTCCCCGGTTTCAACTGCGGCAATCTGATAAAGCCGCACGATCTGATCCAGTGTGACCCGGTGCGTCAGCTGCCCCTCCGCCAGATGCAGCCCGGCCCGCTGCAGGAAGGACGGCAGTTGGCTTTCCGTGCTGCACTGGCGCAGCGCGCGCAGCCAGTCTTCGGCAAACTGCGGCGACACCGTTGCAAGGCTGGAGGAATCTGGCGGCGGGATCTGCATTGTGTATGGGTGTGTTGTCACTTTTTGAAAGGATTATGTCTGTAATGAACGTGGAATGGCCGTCTTGCAACGCGTATCTGGCATTAGGGAACACTAATCCGGAGCTGCGGAAATGACCTATCAGGCGCCCATTCGTGATATCATGTTCAATATCGAGCACCTGCCACCCTCGCCGGAAGCAGGTGCTGCTGGCGTGGGGATCGAACTGGAAGATGTTGGCGCTGCGCTGGAGGCGCTGGGACGCTTCTGCTCTGACATCGTTGCGCCGTTGTCCCGCGTTGGGGATGAAACAGGTGCGCGGTTCGAGGGGGGCGAAACCGTTTTGCCTGAGGCCTATACGCAGGCCTATGCGCAATTCGCCGAAATGGGCTGGCAAAGCTTGCCGCACCCGGAGGAGTTTGGCGGCATGGGGTTGCCGCGGGCGGCAGCAGCAGCTGCGACTGAGATTTTGAATGCATCTGATCTGAGTTTCGGCCTGTGTCCGCTGCTGACCGATGGCGCGGTGGAGGCGCTGCTGCTGACCGGATCTGATGCGCAGAAACAGAAATATCTGGAAAGGATGATTTCCGGCCAGTGGTCCGGCACCATGAACCTGACTGAGCCGCAGGCGGGCAGCGACCTTGGGCGGGTGCGCTGCAAGGCTGAGCCGGCTGCAGATGGAACCTATGCGGTGTCCGGCACCAAGATCTTCATCACCTATGGCGAGCACGGGCTGACGGAGAACATCATTCACCTGGTGCTGGCGCGCACCCCGAATGCGCCGGCTGGGCCCAAGGGGCTGAGCCTGTTTATTGTACCGAAGTTCCTAGTGGAGGAGGATGGCACGCTGGGCCGCCGCAACGCGGTCACCTGTGTCAGCCTGGAACACAAGCTGGGTGTCCGCGCGAGCCCGACCGCGGTGCTGGAATACGATGGCGCGACCGGCTTTCTGGTTGGCGAAGAAAACCGCGGGCTCGAGTACATGTTCGTTATGATGCGTGCGGCCCGTTTTGCCGTGGGTGTGCAGGGGGTCGCGGTGTCGGAACGCGCCTGTCAGCATGCATTGCAATACGCGCAGGAGCGCGTGCAGAGCCGCCCGGTGGATGGCAGCACTAAGGATGCCGCGCCGATCATCCGCCATCCGGATGTGCAGCGGATGCTGCTGCGGATGCGGGCGTTGACCGAAGGCGGCCGGGCGCTGGCGATTGTCACTGCGGGCTGGCTGGATCTGGCCAAGCAGGGCGACGCTGAGGCTGAGGATATGGCCGAATTCCTGGTGCCGCTTGTCAAGGCATTCTGCACCGAGCGGTCACTGGAGGTCACTTCCCTCGGGGTGCAGGTGCATGGCGGCATGGGCTTCATTGAGGAGACCGGTGTTGCCCAATTCTACCGTGATGCACGGATCTTGCCGATCTATGAGGGCACCACTGCGATTCAGGCCAATGACCTGCTGGGCCGCAAGGTGCTGCGGGATGGCGGGGCAACTGCCCGCCGTTTTTCCGGGATGGTCCAGGAGACTGAGCAGGCGTTGCAGGGGGGCAATGCTCAGGCGCAGGCCGTGGCAAAGCGGCTGGGCGAGGCGCGCCAGATGTTTGAAGCCAGCCTGGAGTGGCTGCTGAACACCGCAGGCACGGATCCGAATGCAGCCTTTGGCGGCAGTGTCCCGTTCCTGATGCTGACTGGCAATCTGGCCGCTGCCTGGCAGCTGGGCCGGTCCATGCTGGCGGCCAGCGCCAAGCTGGAGCAAGGCGAAGACACGGGCTTCATGACCCGGAAAATTGCAACCGCAGTTTTCTACGCCCAGCACATCCTGGTGGAGTGCAGTGCCGAAAACCTGCGCATCACCGAAGGCAGCGCCAGCCTGGGCGATGCCGCACTCAATCTCTGAACATCAAATCACAGCGGCACGGCTCGGTGCCGGAAAACAAAGAAAAGGCCGGACACATGACCCAAGCGGCAAATGCGCAATCTTATGAAAACCTTGAAATTGAACAGAAGGACAATGGCGTCAGTATTGTCCGGCTGAACCGCCCGACCAAGCGCAATGCGCTGGATACCGCAACCATCGAGGAGCTGGTCAGCTTCTTCAGCAACGCCCACCGCAACGGTGTTAAGGCCGTGGTGCTGGCCGGGAAGGGCGATCATTTCTGCGCGGGCCTCGATCTGGTCGAGCACTGGAAGGCCGACCGCAGCCCTGACGATTTCATGCATGTGTGCCTGCGCTGGCATGAAGCCTTCAACAAGATGGAATACGGCGGTGTTCCCGTTATCGCTGCGCTGCAGGGCGCGGTGGTTGGCGGCGGACTGGAACTGGCCAGTGCGGCCCATATCCGTGTAATTGACCAGAGCACGTATTTCGCGCTGCCCGAGGGCCAGCGCGGCATCTTCACCGGCGGCGGTGCGACTATCCGGGTTTCTGACATGATCGGTAAATACCGGATGATCGACATGATTCTGACCGGCCGTGTTTACCAGGGGCAGGAGGCTGTCGACTTGGGGCTGGCGCAATACATCACCGAAGGCTCCAGCTTCGACAAGGCGCTGGAGCTGGCGGACAAGATTGCTGAAAATCTGCCGCTGACCAACTATGCGATCTGTTCGGCGATCAGCCATCTGAACAACATGTCCGGTATGGATGCGGCCTATGCCGAGGCAGTTGTGGCGGGGGTGGTGAACACTCAGCCTGCTGCGCGCGAACGGCTGGAAGCCTTTGCCAACAAGACCGCTGCCAGGGTGCGCCCCAACAGCTGAGCCAGAAGGCCGCATCGTCAGTGGCAGGTCCGTCTGGCGATGCGGTTTCTTGGAGGCATCGCGCGAAGAAAGACAGTCTAGCAGCCGTGCGATCCACGCAAAGGCTTCAAAAGAAAAAAGGCTCAGCGAGAGGTCGCTAAGCCCTTGAATTCTTTGGCTCCGGCGGTAGGGATCGAACCTACGACCAATTGATTAACAGTCAACTGCTCTACCGCTGAGCTACGCCGGAACATGTGGCGTCGTATAGGATTTCCGGCTTGTGGCGTCCAGAGGAAATTCTCATGCGAAGGTAATTTTTTTGAGGCGGCTGGCACCCCAGTCAGCATCTTATGAAAGCTCAGGTTCAACCCTGCCATTAGAGGTGCGTTGTCATCCTGTAGCCCGGTGCAAAGAACAGCTTGGCCAGCGTCACCGGCTGGCCGCGCAGCCAGGTGATGCGTTCGGCGGTGAAGATTGGGTCGCCGGTTTGGGTATCCAGAAATTCGGCAACGGTCTGGTCTGCTTTGGTTGCTAGGAAGCTCAGCTCCAAATTCGTGAATGGCACCTTTTGCACCAGCCAGTCATTTGGGCCAGAGATCGAAAAATCGGCCTCTAGAACCCCCGGAATGCTGTCCGGGACGATCCAGCGGACCTCATACTGAAAGGGTGTATTGCCTGCGTAGTGCATACATCGGAGATGCAGCACGTCACGGCCATGAGGGATGCCCATTCTTGCTGATAGCCAGGCTGGAGAAGGCATGACCGCTCGCTCGACAAGCGCATAGCGGTACTCAGAGCCGGTTTCCGATATTTCATCGCGGATCAGAGGAATGGCGAACTGCGCTTTTCTGATGGGCGCATTCAGAACCCTGGTGCCTGCCTTGCGTTTCCTTTCCAGGTAGCCTTCCTCTGCCAGCTCCCGCAGCGCCCGGTTTACAGTGGTGCGGGTGCTTGAAAACTCCTCGGCGAGGTCGGTTTCGCTCGGCAGGAGACTGTCCGGTGCCCAGATCTTGTTGTGTATACGGTCCAGCACCACCTGCTTTATTTCACGGTAGCTCATGTTCGCCCGGGGCGCGGCCATACTGCCTCCAATAAAATTGATTAATGCCCTTATATCTAGACATAATGAGCTTGAAAAGCGTGCAGCCGCCACGGACCTATACGAGAGTCGAACAGATGCAAAAAAGCCCTCAAGCGGTTAAGGCTTGAGGGCTTTTTATGGCTCCGGCGGTAGGGATCGAACCTACGACCAATTGATTAACAGTCAACTGCTCTACCGCTGAGCTACGCCGGAACGGTCCGTGCCGTATAGCGTTCCCGGGATGAGGCGTCCAGAGGGCAGAGAGCACTTTTTTGAAAAAAATCAGCCGCCCGAAAGTTCAAAGACCGACGATGCCGACAGGGCTCCCTTCGGCACTGCTTTGCCGCGACCGGCAAGATCCACGAGGTGTGCAAACACGTTGCGTTCTGCGGCATTCAGCAATGCGAGTGGTGTGTCAGTATATATCAGTTCTGCCAGGTGGCGTGCCGTGGCGGGAGACTGTTCCAAAGCCTCCAGGATTGCGGCTTCGCGTGATGTTCTGTGAGCAATCAGCCATTCGAGCCGACCGGCAGGATCGGCAACCGGCGCGCCGTGGCCAGCGTGAAAAACACGCCATTTCCGCTGCCGCAGACGGCGGCAGGAAGCCATAAAGTCGGTCAGGTCGCCATCCGGCGGTGAAACCAGCGAACTGGCCCAGCCCATAATGTGGTCGGCGGTAAAGCAGGCATCCTTCCAGGCCAGCGCAATGTGGTTGCCCAGATGGCCGGGTGTGTGAATCACTTCCAGTTCCCAGCCGTCCCCGCGGATGATCTCGCCGTCATCCACGGTGATATCAGGCGAGAACTCTTTGTCTATGCCTTCGCCTCCGCCGGCCAGACCGCCTGCTGCAAGATTGGACATGACCTCGCTGCGCCCTGCCTGCGGTCCGCCAAAGGCATAGACCGGCGCGCCAGTGGCCTGGCTGAGACCGAGTGCCAGCGGTGAATGGTCCAGGTGGCTGTGGGTGACGATGATATGGGTGATTTGCTGGCCTGGCTGCACCGATGCAAGGATCGAGGCAAGATGCGCGTCAGACTCCGGCCCCGGGTCGATCACCGCAAGCCCGCCGGTGCCCAGCACATAGGTATTGGTGCCGCGATAGGTCATGGGGGAGGGATTCGGTGCCAGAATGCGGCGCAGGCCCGGCTCCAGCTCCTCTGCCAGTCCGGGTTGCGGGTTGAAGTCGTCCGGTGCCTGCATAGTCATGCCTCATAGATGTTTTCCCGGTCCGGGCAATCTTCCCTCTTTCCCCGGCGCCCTATAGGCTTAGCCCATGTTCTTCCAATGGCTCAAACGATATATGCCGCGCAGCCTTTATGCCCGGGCGGCCCTGATCCTGGTGGTGCCGATCGTGGCGCTGCAAATCGTGATCTCTGTTGTGTTCATCAAGCGCGACCTGGAGGATGTGACGGTGCAGATGACGGCGACCATCCAGCGCGAGATGGAACTGCTGCGCCAAATCGCGGATGCTGCGCCGGACCAGGAAGCGGCGCTGGCACAGATTGCCCCGGTGCTGCAGCCGTTGCAGATGCGGGCGCGGTTTTTGCCGCCCGGTGCGCCGCTGCCGGAGGATGAGTTCAGTCTGATCGAGTTTTCCGGCAGGGTGGTGCGCGAGGAGCTGGAGAAGACGCTGCCTGGGTTTCTGGCGGCGCGGTTCCTGCCTGACCGGATGGTGCAGGTCTATTTTGGCACTGCGCATGGGCTGGTTGAGCTGAGCTTTGACCGGCGGCGGGTGACCGCCGCAGCCCCGCATCAGTTGATTGTCACCATGCTGCTGTTCGGTTTTTTCATGATGATGATCTCCTTTCTCTACATGCGCAACCAGCTGCGGCCGATCAAACGGCTGGCCAATGCGGCGGAGGCCTTTGGGCGCGGGCGGGCGGTACCGTATTCACCGTCCGGTGCGACCGAGGTGCGGGCAGCGGGCAGCGCCTTTCTGGACATGCGCGCCCGGATCGAACGGCAGATCGAGCAGCGCACGCTGATGCTGTCAGGTGTGAGCCATGATCTGCGCACGCCGCTGACCCGAATGAAGCTGGAACTGGCGATGCTGGACGAGGAGGACGCGGCGCCGATGCTGCGTGACGTCGATGAAATGCAGGCTCTGCTGGATGCGTTTCTGGACTTCTCCCGCGGCGCTGCGGTCAGCGAGCCGGAGCCGGTGGATCCGCAAGAGCTGGTCCGCGATATCATCAGCGACTGGCAGCGGCAGGAGAAGCAGGTGACACTGGGAGAGATGTCCGGCGAGGGACAGGTGATGCTGCGCCGCCAGCCGATGCGCCGGGCGGTTGCAAACCTGATTTCCAACGCGGTGCGTTATGGCACCCGGGCGCGGGTTTCCGTTGCGATGACGGACAAATCAATGCGGATCAGGGTTGAAGATGACGGGCCGGGCATACCTGCCGAGCAGCGCGGCGATGCGGTGCGCCCGTTCACCCGTCTGGATCCGGCGCGCAATCAGAACCGAGGGTCTGGTGTTGGGCTGGGGCTGGCAATTGTAGCTGACACCGCGCGGGCTCATGGCGGTACTTTGCGTCTGGGCGAAAGCACGGACCTGGGCGGGTTGAAAGCAGATATTGTTATCGCTCGCTGATTGCACCAAGGCATTTTCAGATTGGCAGCTCTGCGCGGGCAGCCAATCTGTTGTTTCGCGATCTTGAGCTGGCTTGGTCAGCCGGCCGTCATGCAAACTCCTTGGACAGGGTATTGAACCCGGTTTCGATGGCTGACGCAGCTTTGACCAGATTCTCTCCGCCTGATGCAATGCTGGTGACAGCGGTGCTGACTCCCAAGCTGCCGACCCAGATGACCCATTTGGCCCATACGGGATCCTTGTGGCGCAGGGCGTCGACGGCTTTTTGCGAGTTGTCGCGGAATTTCTCCGCCGGTTTGATGCTGACGTGATAGGCTTCGATGCTCTTGATCAGCTTGGCGGTTTCCTTGCGGGTGGCTTCCATTGCAGCAAACAGCCCGTCCAGCTTTTTGCTCTTGTAGCCCCGGTCCTTTGCCAACTTACCCAGCTTTTTTTCGATCTCCTTGTCGAGCTTGCTCTGCTTGTCCAGAAGCTTGTTCAACTCCTTGCCGAGGGCCGCGATTTCCAGATCGATGTTCTTCAGTTTGGCCTTGTAGGTTTCCAGATGCTTGTCGACCCGGTTGAAACCTGCGGTTTCGATCATCAGGAAGTCAGCCAAAAATTCTTTGCCGATCTCCTTGGCTTTCACCTTGGCCTTGGATTGCTTCTCATAGGCTGAAACCAGTTGCTTCAGCGCCTTTTCAAGCTCGCCGTGGATCTTGACGATGTCGGACGTCACCTTTTGCACGGCCCGCGCCACTGACACGATGCTTTGCGCAATGCCATAGATGCTGGCAGCAATGGAGACGCCGCCGGTCACTGCGCCAGCCGCAAGCGAGGCGGTGGAGCCAATGGCGCAGGCGCTGCCAAGCACAATCGCGCTGACCACCTTGATGCGGTATTTCTTGCGGTCCTTGTTGGCTTGTTTCCACTTGTCGAAGTGCTTGGTCGCAACCTGCTCAATCGACTTTTCATACTTGGCAAAGATCTTTTGGATGTCGGCGTCCAGCTCTTTGCACTCTTTGTCGCTCAGCGGCATTACGGAGCCTAGGTTATTGGCTGCATCGACCCGCAGGCAGCACTCGTTCAGAAGCTTTTTGTATTCCTTGGTGGCATCATCATAAAGCTTGGCAACGAAGCGGGCGTCTGTGTCGAGTTCGGCCGCCACCTTTTTGTCCACTTCCACGGTGGCAGCGAAGTTCATGTTGCCGAGCTGGACGAATTTGGGTTTGACCTTCTTGGTGACCTCGTTCTTGACGTCTGCCTTGATGATGGTGAGTTTTTCGGTCGCCATAAATGTCGGGCCCCTGAATGTGTTTTCCCGCGCGGGCAGGTACAGGAAATGGAATTCAAATTGCTACGGTACAAAAGGGTGGTACTGCCCAAGGGCACTTTACCGGGCTGCAGGATATATGAAAGCAAAAGCTGAGCTTGATATGAAGGCCGGCTTAACCGGTGGTCTTCTCAGGCAATCATGGCGCTGGCACCAGAAGATCTGGCCGTTTGCCGGAAATGGCGGTGTTTTTGGTAGGCCCGGCAGGATTCGAACCTGCAACCAAAGCGTTATGAGCGCTCTGCTCTAACCGTTGAGCTACAGGCCCGCCATGGAATTGTGGTTAGGAAAAGAGGCAGGCAAGGTCAAGCGGTGATTGCTGAGACTGCTGGCGTTTCCGCCTGTGGACGCCTGTGCAGCGCCTCCAGGCGGGCAACCGTGTGTTCAATCGTCAGGTCCCGGCGGCGGTCCGGCGTGCGGCGGGACGGGTAAACGGCAAACACTTCCTTGAGCGGTGCTTCATACCCGGGCAGCACCCGTTCAAATTCGCCGCTGGCCAGCTGGTCCTCGACCATGAAGCGGGGCGCACGGGTGTAGCCGGAGCCGCTGCTGACGGCACGCATGATCAGATCGGGGTCATCGGCGGTGAAGCCGACTTGCACCGGTGCCGGATATTCCTGCCCGCCCCGGCGCAGGGGAAAGAAGCCGCGGGTCTGGTCCTCGTGATGCTGGATGAACTTGAGCCGCTTCAGTTCCTCTGGGGTTTGCGGGCGGCATTCGCGGTCGAGATAGCCTGGGGTGGCAAACAATACGGTTTCCAAGGTGGAGATCTTGCGCCCGAACCCATCGGTATCGCCCAGCTGCCCGGTGCGGATCGCCAGGTCATAGCCCTCGCGCACGACGTCGACCAGCCGGTCCTCCAGCCGCATCACAATGTTCAGGTCCGGGTGCTCGCGGTTCAGATCCAGCAGCATCGGCCCGATCACGCTGCGACCCAGGAAGGAGTTCACGCTGATGCGGAATGTGCCAGAGACGCTGCCCTCCAGCGCATCCACCTCCGCAGTCATGCGGTTGTAGCCGGACAGCAGTGACTGCGCGTGGCTGTAAACAAGGTCGCCCGCGCGGGTGGCATGGATGCCCTTCGCGGTGCGGTGCAGCAACTGCTGGCCGATCTGCGTCTCCAGCTGCTTGATCTGCTGGCTGACCGCCGACTGGGTGATGCCGCGGCGCCGGGCGGCCCGGTTCAGGCTGCCTTCGTCCAGGGCGATGGTGAATGTCTCCAGCAAGGTCAGCTTGTCCATGGGGCGCCTATAAGAGTTGCTAATAAACGTTATCGGTGCTGCCGGGCTGCAAGCTGCGGGAATACGCGATTAAGTCCGGTGCACGGGAGTATTCCTGAAAACAGATATTGGAGTTTCTTATGACAATCAATCGCAGGGCATTTCTGGGCGGGCTGGCAGCTGCTCCGGCGGCGGCGCTGGCTTCCGGGCTAGCTGGCAGCAATTGGGCTTGGGCGGCTGAAGGCACAGCGGCCGCTTCACCGGTCATTCACACCTTCTCGCTTGGGGATGCGAGGATCACCGTGCTGCTGGATGGCCACCTGCCGCTTGGGACCCAGTTGTTCAACGGCTTTGATCCTGCCAAGGCGGACGCAGTGCTGGCTCAGGGGTTGCACCGGCTGCAGGACGATGCGCTGCAAATTCCGGTCAACGGCTATCTGGTGGAGCGCGGCGGGAAAAAGCTGCTGATCGATACCGGCACCGCCCAGCTGATGGGGCCAGGCCTGGGAGCGCTGGGCGCCGGGTTGGCAGCAGCAGGCGTTGCGCCTGAGAATGTTGATACCGTGCTCTTGACCCATATTCACCCGGATCATTCCGGCGGGCTGATCACACCGGACGGCGCCGCCGCCTTTGCCAATGCCGAGCTGGTGGTGGCGCAGCGGGAATGGGACTTCTGGCATGACGATGGCATCATGGCCGGCGTGCCTGAGGGGAGCCGTGGTTTCTTTGACATGGCCCGCCGCTCTGTCGCCCCCTATTCGGACCGGCTGCAACTGCTGCAGGGCGAGGGCGAGGCGGCACCCGGTTTCACAGCTGTGGAGCTGCCGGGCCATACACCGGGCCACACCGGGTTCATGCTGGATGCGGGCGGCGAGGGGCTGCTGTTCTGGGGCGACCTGATCCACAGCGCCGCGCTGCAGTTTGCGCTGCCGGACTGGACCATCGCCTTTGACACCGACCCGGGTCTGACCGCGCAGACACGGCGCAGGATGATGGACCGGGCGGCGGTCGACAATCTGCTGGTCACCGGCGCGCATCTGGACTTTCCGGCGCTGGGCCGCGTTCTGCGGCAGGGGGATGCCTTTGCTTATCAGGCAGCGCCCTGGCAGTTCGGCCTCTGAGACCGGCAAACCCCGCACCGCACTCCTGAATCAGGGTGCGGTGCAATCGCTTGTTTCCTTCCGTTCCGCCTTGCGCTAAAGGCTGCCGCAACGTGTTGGAAGGAGCCATGTGATGACCAGCGGCAAGAACGGCCTGACCTATGCAGATGCAGGTGTGGACATTGATGCGGGCAACGCCCTGGTTGACCGGATCAAGCCGGCCGCCAAGCGCACCAACCGCCCCGGCGTGGCCAGCGGGCTGGGCGGTTTCGGCGCGCTGTTTGATCTGAAGGCCGCGGGCTACAGCGACCCGATCCTTGTCGGCGCAACCGATGGCGTCGGCACCAAGCTGCGGATCGCCATCGACACCGGCGTGGTGGACGGCGTTGGCATCGACCTGGTTGCCATGTGCGTGAACGATCTGGTCTGCCAGGGCGCTGAGCCGCTGTTCTTCCTTGACTATTTCGCCACCGGCAAGCTGGAGACCGATGTCGCTGCCCGTATCATCGAAGGTATCGCCGAGGGCTGCGTGCGCTCCGGCTGTGCACTGATCGGGGGGGAGACCGCGGAAATGCCGGGCATGTACCCGGAAGGCGACTTCGACCTCGCAGGCTTTGCCGTGGGCGCCATGGAACGCGGCACCACACTGCCCGACGGTGTGCAGGCAGGCGACGTGCTGCTGGGCCTGGCATCCGACGGCGTGCACTCCAACGGCTATTCACTGGTGCGCAAGCTGGTTGAGGTCTCGGGCCTTGGCTGGGAAGCTGACTGCCCGTTTGGCGAAGGTTCGCTGGGCGCTGCGCTGCTGACCCCGACGCGTCTGTATGTCAAACAGTGCCTGGCAGCGGTGCGGGCAGGTGGCGTGCATGCTCTGGCCCATATCACCGGCGGCGGCCTGACCGAGAACCTGCCGCGGGTTTTGCCTGAGGATCTGGGTGCTGACATCGACCTGAACGCCTGGGAGCTGCCGCCCGTTTTCAAGTGGATGGCCGAGACCGGCGGCATTGCCGAGGCGGAAATGCTGAAGACCTTCAACTGCGGCATCGGCATGATCCTGTCGGTTTCCGCAGAGCGCGCAGATGAACTGGTCAAGGTGCTGGAGGGTGAAGGCGAGACCGTGGCCCGTTTGGGCACCGTCACCGCAGGCGCCGGCATGCGCTATTCGGGCAAGCTGCTGTGAGCCACAAAAAGGTTGCCATTCTGATTTCCGGCGGCGGCTCCAATATGGTGTCGTTGCTGGAAAGCATGACCGGCGATCACACGGCGCGGCCCTGCTTGGTTCTGTCCAACAATGCCGGTGCCGGCGGGCTGGCCAAGGCCGCTGCGGCAGGTGTCGCAACCGCAGTGGTGGATCACCGCCCGTTCAAGGGCGACCGCGAAGCCTTTGAGACTGAGCTGGTGAAACCGATTTTTGAGGCCGGTGCGGACATCGTTTGTCTTGCCGGTTTCATGCGGGTGCTGACCGCCGGGTTCGTTTCGCAATTCGAGGGGCGGATGCTGAACATCCACCCCTCCTTGCTGCCCAAATACAAGGGGCTGCATACCCATGCGCGCGCGCTGGAAGCGGGCGACGCAGAGCATGGCTGCACCGTTCATGAGGTAACACCGCTGCTGGATGACGGCCCGATCCTGGGCCAGGCGCGGGTGCCGGTGCTGGCAGGTGACACGCCGGACGCGCTGGCCGCGCGGGTGCTGGAGCAGGAGCACAAGCTCTATCCGGCGGTGCTGCGCCGCTTTGCCGCGGACGACAAGACGCCGGTGCAGCTGCCTTAACGGGTTTCCTGCACGGCCGCGCTGTTTCCGCGCCAATCCAGCTGTTCGGCCTGCTGTTCCGGCGCCATCAGTGCGGGCAGGCCGATCAGCACCAGCAGCAATGCTGCCGCAAGTACCGGAATCAATCCTCGGGACAGCGTGAAACCACCGGTTTTGGCGGGCGAAAGATCAAGTATGGTCATCGTTTGTCCTCCTGTGACGGGTGTACCCCAATCTAGGAGTATGGCGAACATTATGAAAATGAATGTTTGAAGTGGATTGCATCACAAATTGTGAACATCGACGGCGCCCGTGTGCCTGTGGCCACAGCGCCGCTGGCAGAATTCTCTGCCCGGCCTCGCACCTGTTTGCATTGGCCGGGCCAAGCGCGTATCACGGCCCGGTCTTGCTGATAATGAAAAAGCCGTAATTTATGAAAACTCTGACCTCTACCGAAGAACTGCAGGCCTTTTGCGAAGCTGCAGCACAGCACGCCTATGTCACGGTGGATACCGAGTTTCTGCGCGAACGGACCTATTATTCCAAGCTCTGCCTGATCCAGCTGGCCTATGCCGGGGATGGGGAGAATGACGCGGTTCTGGTCGATCCGCTGGCCGAAGGCATCTCTCTGGAGCCGCTGTATGAGCTGTTCCGCAACGAGAATGTGGTCAAGGTGTTTCATGCCGCGCGCCAGGATCTGGAGATCTTCTGGGTCGACGCGCAGGTCTTTCCCAAACCGTTGTTTGACACCCAGGTTGCGGCGATGGTCTGCGGCTTTGGCGAGCAGGCCGGCTATGAAACGCTGGTGCGCAAGATCGTCAAGCAAGGGCTGGACAAGACCTCGCGCTTTACCGACTGGTCGCGTCGACCGCTGAGCGAGGCGCAGAAAACCTATGCGCTGGCGGATGTGACCCACCTGCGCAAGATCTATGAATTCCTCGCGGCAGAGCTGAAGAAGAGCGGCCGCGCCCATTGGGTGACCGAGGAGTTGCAGGTTCTGACCGATCCGGGCACCTATGACATCAAGCCGGAAGACGCCTGGAAACGGGTGAAGACCCGCACCAATTCCGGAAAATTCCTGGCCGTTGTGCGTGAGCTGGCAGCTTTCCGCGAAACCTATGCGCAGTCCAACAACGTTCCGCGCAACAGAGTCTTCAAGGATGATGCGCTGGTGGAGCTTGCCTCGACCAAGCCGCGCAATCCGGGGGATCTTGGCGGCTCCCGGCTGCTGCTGCGCGAGGCCCGCAAGGGCGCGATCGCCGAAGGCATTCTTGAGGCCGTGGCCAAGGGCGTTGCCTGCCCGGCTGAAAAGCATCCCAAGATCGACCGCAGCAAGGAGAAACTGCAGGTGAACCCCGCGCTTGCCGATCTGCTGCGGGTGCTGCTGAAAGCCAAGACCGAGGCTGAGGGCGTGGCGGCCAAGCTGATCGCGCCCAGTGCGGATCTGGACGCAATTGCGGCAGGCCTGCGCGATGTGCCTGCCCTCAGCGGATGGCGGCGTGAGGTCTTCGGTGAAGACGCGCTGCGTCTCTGTGATGGCAAGATCGGACTGGCAGCCAAGGGGCAGGACGTGAAGGTGGTTGAGCTGTAACTTTGCTAAGCGCCGGTGGAAAATTTGAAGGATTTCCATGAAGAACAGCGTTATTTGGGCAGCCGTTTATCTTAGCCTGTATGGCCTAGCAGTTTACTTCTTATTTTTGACGAGAAAGAAGCCATTAGTCCTTTGAGTTCGGGTTAGTTTTTGGGGGCGCTTTGATTATTCTTAGGAGTGCGTTTCGGAACAGGAAAGATTAGGTGCACGGATGTTCGATGTTTCTCGTGTAAACTGGTCATCTCTTAAGAAAACGCCCGCATCAGCGGGCGTTTTCTTTTTTGGAATAGACAGGGTTTCAGCGCCTGCGGCTTTCACGTGCATTTGCCTCGGCGTTCACCCGGACGATGCGGACCGCCTCCAGATCCTGATTCGACAGGGTGCGTGCGGCATGCAGTGTGCGGCTGAACTCGCTGCCGGTCAGGGTCGGCTCTTCTGGGTAAACCACGCGAAAGTCGTATGCCAGCACGCCATCTTCCGTGTCCTCCACTGGGCGCAGTTCGAGCTTGAAGGCGCCCTGCCGCTCGGCGATGCCGGTGGCGTGGATGATCGCACCGGAGGCCGTCCGCTCAATTTGCAGCCCGGCGATTTGGCTGATCAGAACGCTTTTGTCTTTGGGCGGTTTCTTGGCAAAGATGCCCCTGGCATTGCTTTCCTGCGGCAGCAGCGGGTTGACGTTTTCCGCCACCTCTACCTCTGCCGGTTCCGAGCTGCCAAACCAGTTGGTCGGGTTCAGCCGTGAGTCCCGCCAGCCGCACGCTGAAAGCACCAGCGCGCAGGCCAATGTAAGAGCCAATGGTTTATGCATCTGTCCCCGCCCGTTCAAATTGTCTTTGCAACGGATTACCCGATTGGCAGCAGCTTGAAAAGCGGTTGAAAAGGCGCGGGCAGGGGCTTAGGTGCTGATCTGCACCTGATGCGGGATTTGAGGATAGACGAACGATGGCCACTGCCGCCTTTGAAGAGATCGTTGAAGACTTCGAGTTCATGGAGGACTGGGAGGACCGTTACCGCCATGTGATCGATCTGGGCAAGGCAATGGAGCCGCTCGACGAAGCGCTGAAAGTGCCTGCGACCAAGGTGGATGGCTGTGCCAGCCAGGTCTGGCTGCATGCCACGATCGAAGGCGGAGAATTCCGGTTTGACGGTGACAGCGACGCGATGATTGTGCGCGGTCTGATCGCGGTGCTGCGCTGCCTCTACAACGGGCTGGCGCTGACAGAGGTTCCGGCGGTGGATGCCAAGGCTGAGCTGGGACGGCTGGGGCTGAATGAGCATCTGTCCTCGCAGCGCTCCAACGGTCTGCGCGCCATGATCGAACGGATCCGCGAAACCGCGATGGCGCAGGCCTGAAGCGGGCCGAGGGGTCGGCCCCTCGTGCTCCCCGGAGTATTTCCGGAAAGATGAAGAGGGCTACCGGGCCCAGTTTGTCATGGCGGTTTCCAGATCGCCATAACCGGTGTGGCGGTGTTCGAACGCCAGGCCCATGCGGTCTGCGCATTCTTGCGCTTTTTCCACCAGTTTGGGATCGCTGACCTGGGACTGGTAGACCAGCTTGGTGTAATTGCCGAACACCATGTCCCGCAGCTCCGGGTTCTTGTCGAGGCCCATCGGGCGCCAGACAAAGGCGTCGAATTGTTTGACCAGAAAGTCTGTGAGGTAGAAAGCGGTAATTTCGCCTTCTTCCGAATTGCGGGCAAAGGTCTCGTTGCCTTCGAAGAAGGAATAGCAATGCGGGCCTGCCACCATCTCCACGCCCAATTCAGCGCATTTACGCTCCAGCGCGCCGCCAGTGCCGCAGTCGGCATAAACCACGAAAATCTTGTCATAAACGGCTGAATGCTTGTCCACGGCGCCGTCGACGGCGTCCACGATCTGCTCGGGATAAAGATGCAGCTTGGCAGGCAGGCAGGTGAGGTCGATGTGATCCATGCCGTTAGCGTCCTTGATGGCAAGGATCTCGCGCGCCAGTGCACCGCAAGCAATCAGCAGGATGCGGCCGGTCTTCTTTTCAGGGGCGGCCAAGCCCTGTTCGGTGAGGGATGTTTCCTCGAGTGTCCGCCCGGTCGGCGGGCGGAATGCAGCCCGCTCTGTCAAGCGGGCTGCACGTCCTTTGCGTGCCAAATCAGGCGCTCATCGAGTTGTGCTTGCGCGCAACGAAGTCCTTGGCCATTTCCACGGCCACGGCTGCGTCACGGCAATAGCCGTCGGCACCGATTGCCTTGCCGAACTCTTCGTTCAGCGGCGCGCCGCCAACCAGCACGATGTAGTCGTCGCGCAGGCCCTGCTCGACCATGGTGTCGATCACGACTTTCATGTAGGGCATGGTGGTGGTCAGCAGAGCCGACATGCCGAGGATGTCAGGCTTATGCTCTTCCAGCGATTCCAGGTAGTTCTCGACAGGGTTGTTGATGCCGATGTCGACAACCTCGAAACCTGCGCCTTCCATCATCATCGAAACCAGGTTCTTGCCGATGTCGTGGATGTCGCCCTTGACGGTGCCGATGACCATGGAGCCCACGCGCGGCGCGCCGGTTTCGGCCAGCAGCGGCTTCAGGATGGCCATGCCGCCCTTCATCGCGTTTGCCGCCAGCAGAACTTCGGGAACGAACAGGATACCATCGCGGAAGTCGGCGCCGACGATGGTCATGCCGCCAACCAGTGCCTTGGTCAGGATGTCGTAGGGAACCCAGCCGCGCTCCAGAAGGATGTTCACGCCTTCTTCGATTTCCTCTTTGAGACCATCATAGAGGTCGTCAAACATCTGCTGAACAAGTTCCTCGTCATCGAGTTCCGAGAGGATGATGTCTTCTTCGTCCGACATGCGCCTAATCCTTGCTGACGGGGGAATCCCCGGTGTTGGCCTATTTCTGAGGCTTTTGTGACAGAATGCTGTTTGCGAACTGCATTATTTGCGACATTGCCGCGTTTCTAACCGACGTATAGAGACAATTCCGGCGCAAGAATAATGAAGATTCCACATGGAAATCTTCGATTTTACCCATTTGTTCTTTATTTGTTCTTCTGCGGCCGCTATTTTGCGCCCATGCTGCCTGAAAACACGCCACACACCATGCGCCGCAAAACGCGCGCCAGCCTCAGTAATGCGGCAGGCCGTTTCGAGCTGGTTCGGGAAGGGGTGGATGATGGCTGGTTCCAGGAACTGCCGGATGCCGTGATTCCCACTGATGTGCGCCAGGAAACGGCGCGCACATTGATCACCTACAACCGCTCTCCCGATCTGCCGTTTGACCGCTCGATCAATCCCTACCGCGGTTGCGAGCATGGTTGCATTTACTGTTTTGCACGGCCGACCCATGCCTACCTTGGGCTGTCGCCGGGAATGGATTTCGAAACCCGGCTGATTGCACGGCCCAATGCCGCCCAGGTTCTGCGCAAGGAGCTGTCAGCGCCCCGCTATAAGGTCGCCGCAATTGCGCTTGGCACCAACACGGATCCCTACCAGCCCTGCGAGCGGGATCTGCGCATTTCGCGCGCCTGCCTGGAAGTGCTGCGCGATTTCAACCACCCGGTGGCAATCGTAACCAAGGGGGCAATGGTGGAGCGGGATCTGGACATCCTGGCACCGATGGCAGAGAAGGGGCTGGTGCGGGTGGGGGTTTCCGTCACCACACTGGACCCGGACCTGTCCCGCCGGATGGAACCGCGGGCGCCGCTGCCGGCCCGGCGGCTGGCTGCGATCCGGCGGTTGACAGAGGCTGGGGTGCCGGTGCGGGTGATGACCTCGCCTGTTGTGCCGGGGCTGACGGATCATGAGCTGGAGGCACTGCTGGCCGCGGGAGCGGAGGCCGGGGCTGATGCTGCCAGCTGGATCATGCTGCGGCTGCCGCGGGAAGTGTCGGAGCTGTGGCAAGAGTGGCTGGCAGAACACGCGCCGGGCCGGGCGACCAAGGTGATGGCGCGGTTGCGCGAGATGCACGGCGGGCGCGATTATGACCCGCGCTGGGGGCATCGGATGCGGGGCGAGGGGCGTTATGCCGAGATGATCGCTCAGCGCTTCAAGGCGGCCTGCAAACGGCTGGGCCTGCGGGAGCAGACGGAGGCACTGCGTTGCGACCTTTTTGCGCGCCCTCCGCAGCCGGGCGACCAGCTGGCGCTGTTCTGACCGGTTGTTGAACAATCCAGGCGGCTGAAGTGTGCTAAGGTTGGCATCACTCTGACAAGAAGGAGCGTGTCCAATGAGCATAGTTGCTATGAAGGCGCGCGTCACAGGGCGCGTGCAGGGCGTGGCTTTCCGCACCTGGGCGCGGGCGGAGGCGTTGCGCCACGGGTTGTCGGGCTGGGTCCGCAATGAACCGGATGGCTCTGTCCGGGCGCTGCTGATAGGGCCCGCAGCCAGCGTCGCGGATATGGTGCGCAAAATGGGCCGCGGCCCCGGGGCAGCCTCGGTCAAGGATGTACTGACAGAAAGAACCGATCCGGACCCTGGGATCAGCGGCTTTAGTATCACCGAGTAGGCCGGTCAGGCCGAAAGAAAGCGCCGCGTGTGAAGACGCGGCGCCATTCATCTAGTCCACATTGGCAGGAACGATCAGGCGCGGCGGCGGCCACGGCGGCCGCGGCGCTCACCGCCTGCGGCTGCATCCTCGCCAGTGCCATCGCTTTCAGAGGTAAAGGGGCCCAGCACTTCGACGATTTTCTCCAGCGCCGGTGCCTCGCCGCGCGGGCGGCTGTCCAGCGCATCACGCATGGAGCGCAGGTGGTCAGGCATGGTGCCGCAGCAGCCGCCAATGATCTTGGCGCCGGAATCGCGGGCCATTACCGCATATTCGCCCATCAGTTCCGGGGTGCCGTCATAGTGGATGTGGCCGTCGACGTATTTTGGAATGCCGGCATTGCCCTTGGAGATGATCGGGCGTTCGGTGCCTTGCGCGGCAAAGCCCAGAACGGTGCGCAGGATGTCGGAGGCGCCGGTGCCGCAGTTGGCGCCAAAGGCCAGCGGCGCGTTGGCGAACTCTTCCACCAGCTGCGCCAGGTCAGAGGAGGTCACGCCCATCATGGTGCGCCCGGCGGTGTCAAAGCTCATGGTGCCGCACCAGGGCATGTCTGCCAGCTTGAACGCTTCGGCAGCCGCACGAAATTCTTCGGGGGCGGAAATGGTTTCCAGCCACAGCACATCGGCGCCGCCTTCCTTCAGGGCGTCGGCCTGTTCGTGGAACATCTCAACCGCCAGGGAATGGGACATCTCCCCAACCGGCTCGAAAATTTCGCCGGTCGGTCCGACGGAACCGGCAACGGCAATCTTGCGTTCCGCCTTGTCAGCAACTTCGCGGCCCAATTCGGCTGCAATGCGGTTCAATTCACGCACCCGGCCCTGCGCGTCGTGCAGTTTCAGGCGCGCAGCGGTGCCGCCGAAGCTGTTGGTCAGGAACAGGTCGCTGCCCGCATCAACCGATCCCTGGTACAACGCCAGGATTTTCTTGGGCTCATCAACGTTCCACAGCTCCGGGGCATCGCCGGATTGCAGGCCCATGGCAAAGAGGTTGGTGCCGGTCGCGCCATCCGCCAGCAGCACGTCCCTGGTGTCCAGTAGCTGTTTGAAGGTGTTTGTCATCAGTTGTGTCCCGTGTCAGCGCGCCGCCCCTGCGGGCAGGGCGGCAAAATTGTGGTCTTCCCCTGTCTCACGCCGGGCGGGCAAGGGCAATTTCATTTTCCTCATCTTTATTATGAGATCACTGACAAGCTGCCGCAAAGCCGCCGCCGCAGGGTGATATGCGGCATGGCTTAAAGCACAAGCAGCCGTGCTCAGCCTTAAAATCTTCTGCCGCGGCAAACAAAAGGTTAAAGCCGCGGCCCGCCAGCCGCCAAAAGGCCTCAGCCAGCCTCGCTCAGGATCTGGTCTTTTGCCTGCGGAAGCAGTTCGGCGCGTTTCGCCCTGATTTCATCCGCGGAGGCTTTGCCCTGCAACGCGTCTTCCAGCTTGCGCACAACGTCCTCGTGGCCTGCCTCTTCCAGATCCGCGGCCACGACGGTTCCGGCAAATGTATCGGCGTCCGTGCCGCTCAGCCCCAGCAAGCCAGCGGCCCACAGGCCCAGCATTTTGTTGCAGCGCGCCTGCGCATTGAATTGCATCTCTTCGTCGTGGGCAAATTTGGCTTCAAATGCCTGCTCGCGGTCGTCAAATGTTGTCATGGTGCATCCTCATTAACCGGTTGAACCCCATCTATGATAGGAGTGTGATAGGGGGGCAGGGCAAGAAAAAACTCTGCCGGATAAGGCCTTAGTTTCGATGTTCCCGGGCAGTGCCGGCGTTGCGGGCCTTGTGCCTGCTGCGGCAAGCTGCGGAGGGATTGCCTTGTATCGGTGCGCCGCGCCGCTGCAAGCTTGCGGCTGAGGCCCCCTTGCACTATGAGAGCGGCACATCGCAGGGCCGGATTCCCGGCATTGACCCGAAAGGTTCCCAATGGCGCGTCGCAAGAAGATTTACGAAGGCAAGGCCAAGACTTTGTACGAGGGCCCCGAGCCCGGCACTATCGTGCAGTATTTCAAGGATGACGCCACCGCCTTCAACGCTGAAAAACACGACGTGATTGAGGGCAAGGGGGTCCTGAACAACATCCTGAGCGAGTTCTTTATGCTCGGCCTGGCGCAGATCGGCGTCCCGACCCATTTCCTCAAGCGCCTCAACATGCGCGAGCAATTGGTGCGCAGCTGCGAGATCATTCCGCTGGAAGTGATTGTGCGCAACTATGCGGCCGGCTCCATCTCCAAGCGTCTCGGCATCGACGAGGGCACCCAGCTGCCGCGCCCGGTGGTGGAATACTGCTACAAGGATGATGCCCTAGGCGATCCGCTGGTCACCGAAGAGCATATCGCTGCCTTCGGCTGGGCCAGCCAGCAGGACATGGATGATATTCTGAGCCTGGCGCTGCGCGTGAACGACTTCCTGTCCGGTGTGTTCCTGGCTGTGGGTATCCGGCTTGTCGACTTCAAGATCGAGATCGGCCGGATCTACGAGGGCGACTTCCAGCGCTTGGTGATTGCTGACGAGATCAGCCCCGACAGCTGCCGCCTGTGGGACATCAAGACCGGCCAGAAGCTGGACAAGGACGTGTTCCGCCGCGACCTGGGCAGCCTCACGGATGCCTACAGCGAAGTGGCACGCCGTCTGGGTGTGATGCCGAACAATCCGCCCGCGCCGGGCAAACCGACGCTGGTGAACTGAGACAGGGACCCGCAGCGCCTGCAGCGCCGCGGGTCTTAGAGTATTTTTGGAAAGATGAAGCCCGGCAGGGCTTCGCCATCGAAAACCTG
>JABXIA010000107.1 GCA_013373325.1 Paracoccaceae bacterium | reverse complement strand
GGCAGCTGGTGATCCGCGGCCGCCAGCGCGTCGACAGCGAGGGGCGGGTGTTCCTGCACGGCGGCATCGCGGCGCGCCAGTTCGAGCGCATGTTCGTGCTGGCCGATGGCGTCGAAGTGGGCGAGGCGGTGATGGAAAACGGGCTCTTGCATGTGGATCTGACCCGTGCGCGGCCTGAAACCGTGGTTCAGACAATCAGTATCAGAAAGGGGTAAGAGCAATGCATACACCGTTTGACTTCAAGGATGCCGGCGACCGGACCGTCTATGTGAAGGCGGTTGCGGTGGCAGATCTTCCCAAGGATGTGCAGGAAAACGCCGGCGGGCGCGAGCTGCTCTATGCCGTGCATGACGCGACAGGCGGCCAGCTGGCGCTGGTGGCCGACAGGCAGCTGGCCTTTGTGCTGGCGCGCCAGAACGACATGACGCCGGTGCCGGTGCACTAGGCGGTTAGAGTGAGGTCCAGTCCGCGGCCTGTTGCAGGGCCAGCGGATTGACTCCGGGGGTTTGGCCCCCATGATGCGGAAGGCGGGCGCTGGCCCGCCTTTTTTGATGCCTTTCAAGCCGGGAGATGCAGATGGCGCGCTATGATTTCGACTGGGTGGATGCGTTTTCGGACCGCGCGTTCGGCGGCAACGGATGTGCGGTGGTGCACGGCGGGGCGCATCTGCCGGTGGATGTCTGCACCGCCTATGTGCGGGAAACCTCGCTGGTGGAATGCACGTTTACAGGACCGTCGGAGGTGGCGGATGTGAAGGTGCGCTACTTTCTGGCCAGCCGCGAGATCCCCTTTGCCGGCCATCCGACCATTGCCACGGTGGCGGCGATGCGGGACCGCGGGCTGATCGCGGGGGACAGCATCACCCTGGAGACCGGCGGCGGGATCGTGCCGGTGAAGCTGGACGGCGATCTGATCGAGATGACGCAAATTGCGCCAGAATTCGGCCCCTTTGCCGATCCCGCGCTGGTGGCGGCGGCGGTGAGCCTGCCGGTGGAGGCCATCGTGGGGCAGCCGCAGAAGGTCTCCACCGGGCTGCCGTTCTGCGTCACCGTGCTGAAGGACCGGGCGGCGCTGGAGGCGGCGGAGCTGAACCTAGAAGCGCTGGCGGTCTTGGGCAAGTCGCTGGGCGCCGATGGCATCGACATGATGGAGCCGTTTCTGGTCACGCTGGAAGGGGCGACGGCGGCGGGAGACACTTTCTCGCGCCTGCTGATGGCACCGCCGAGCCCGCCGGAGGACCCCTTTACCGGGTCGGCCACCGGGGCGATGGCTGCTTACCTGTGGAGGCATGGGCTGATGGACAAGGCGGAGTTCACCGCTGAGCAGGGCCATGGCCTCGGCCGACCCGGCCAGGCGCGGGTGGCGCGGGTCGGCGCACCGGATGCCCTTGAAGGCGTGCGGGTTGCGGGCGAGGGTTTCGTGCTGATGCGCGGTACGGCGGATCTGCCGGACCAAGTCTGACCATTCCGCTGCAGCCGGTCAGCTGCGGCTGAGGGCATCGCGCAGGCTCTTGGTGCCGCGGTCGTCGGCTTTTGGCACGATCCGGTAGGCAGCATTCACGAAGCAGAACAGGGCGAACCCCAGCAGGCCGAGGCAGAGCAGAACCACCAGCATCTGGCCGTAGGCCCTGTCCTGGAGCCAGTCGAAGGCGGTGCCAAGCCCGCCGGCCTGGTGGCTGGAGGCAAAGGCGGCGGCGCGCAGAATCAGCAGGCCGATGATGGCGATCGCCACACCATGGGAGGCGACCCCGGCCTTGAGCGCCATGTTGAGATGCAGCGTGGCCGGGTTCCCCTTGAGGTGGTCGCGGTAGCTTTCCTTCCAGGCCTTGTAGAGGTAATAGCCGCCCGCCGCGACGGTGAGCGCCCCGGCGATGCCAACGGCAATCTGCCCGGCGGGCGCGGCCAGCACGCGGCTCAGCAGGTCCGGCTGGCCGCTGTCTTCGGCGCGGCCCAGCAGGGCTGCGATGGCCAGCAAGCCGAGACCCAGGTGCACCAGCCCGGTGGTGATCATCCCGGCCCGGGCCACCAGGCCCTTGAGGTTGCTGCCGTATGCCTCCAGGTCCCAGATGCTGTCGACGGCGCGCCAGGCGGCATAGGCGAACATCCCGAGGGCGATCAGCGCCAGCACGGCGCTGCCCCAGCCGCCCTGCAGCCGGTCCATCGCCTCTTGCGTGCCCTCGGCCTCGCCTCCGTGCCAGATCGACCACAGCGACACCCCGGCGACCAGCAGGTAGACCAGCCCGCGCCCGGCATACCCGGTGCGCATGATCGGAACCGCCCAAGCGAAATCGCCGGGGGAGATGCCGTCCAGGCGCCGGCTGCGGGTATCGGGCGGGGAGGCGGGGTCAGGCATGCCGGGCCTTTCACGATTGCGCGGTGTTTCAGACGCAAAGGAAACGCCTGACGCCGCGGAAAGTTCCCGCTGCCGTTCGCCGCGCCGGGCGGAAAGGCGCCGCTGCCCGGGGCGGCGGGCCCCGGCTATGTCTCAAATGAATGACACCTGCCGGGGGGAGTGGCAGGCTCAGCCTCTGTAAAGAGTTGACGAATGCGCGGTGGGCTCCATTGCGCATTGTTAAAAAGGAGGACTGTCAAAATGAAACCGGCTCAATCGGAATCCCAAGCTGCCCTTGTTGCGTCCCAGGACGTGACAGGTGCCAAGGTTTACAGCCGCAATCACGAACAAGTGGGCGACATCGGCCATCTGATGATCGACAAGCAGTCAGGCAAGGTCGCCTATGCCGTCATGACCTTTGGCGGTTTTCTGGGGATGGGGGAAGAGGAGCAAGCCATTCCCTGGAACAGTCTCAGCTATGATGCGGGGCTGGACGGCTACGTTACCGACATTACGCCTGATCAATTGCAGAATGCGCCTGAACGGCCCCGGGATTGGGAGCAGGACCGTCAGTATGAAACCCGTGCGCATGATCACTTCGGGGTTCCTTACTACTGGTAGGACGTGCCCGGCCCTGGGCCGGCGCGGCGCAGAATTGATTTCCGGATGCGGCACTGAACAGAGGATGGTGCGATGAAGACCCTTCAGGACGTGTTCCTGCATACGCTGCAGGACATTTACTATGCCGAGAACCAGATGGTGAAATCCCTGCCGGAAGTCGAGGAAGCGGCGACTGGCAGCAAGCTGAAACAGGCGATCGCTGATCACCTGGAGGAGACCAAGCAGCATGTGAAAACGCTGGAAAAGGTTTTCAAATCGGTCGGCGAAGAGGCTTCCGGCGAGAAATGCGATGCCATCGAGGGGCTGATCAAGGAAACCCGGGGCCTGATGAAAGAAGCGTCGGGGGACGGCAAAAATGCTGCGTTGATCGGTGCGTGCCAGGCGGTCGAGCACTATGAGATCGCCCGCTACGGCACCCTGCGCGAATGGGCCAAGGTGCTGGGCCACAATGAGGCGCATGATCTGCTGACAGGTATTCTGGATCAGGAAAAGGCCGCCAACAGCAAGCTGACCAACCTGGCGGTGTCGGAAATCAACTGAGCGTGCCGCAAGGCAGCGGCGGTCATCGCCGAAGGACAGCAGGGAGATAGCAAAACGGCCCGCCGGATGGCGGGCCGTTTGTGTTTTTCGCTGTGCAGTCAGGCTCAGGCCTTGATCAGCCCCATGCTTTCCAGCTTCAGCAGCACCTGGTGGGCGCAGTTGTCGACATCGACGTTCTCGGTCTCGACCGACAGTTCCGGGTTCTGCGGCACGTCGTAGGGGTCGGAAATGCCGGTGAACTCCTTGATCTTGCCTTCGCGGGCCAGTTTGTAGAGGCCCTTGCGGTCGCGGCGCTCGCATTCCTCGATCGAGGTGGCGACGTGCACTTCGACAAAGGCGCCGAACTGTTCCACGTCCTCGCGCACGGCGCGGCGGGTGGTGGCGTAGGGTGCGATCGGGGCGCAGATGGCGATGCCGCCGTTCTTGGTGATCTCAGACGCCACATAGCCGATGCGGCGGATGTTGAGGTCGCGGTGCTCTTTGGAGAAGCCCAGCTCGCTCGACAGGTTTTTCCGCACGATGTCGCCGTCCAGCAGGGTGACGGGGCGGCCGCCCATTTCCATCAGCTTGACCATCAGAGCGTTTGCAATGGTGGATTTGCCGGAGCCGGAGAAGCCGGTGAAGAACACGGTGAAACCCTGCTTGGAGCGCGGCGGCCTGGTTTTGCGCAGCTCGGACACCACTTCCGGGAAGGAGAACCATTCCGGGATTTCCAGGCCTTCGGCCAGGCGGCGGCGCAGTTCGGTGCCGGAGATGTTCAGGATGGTGACGTTGTCGCGGTCTTCGATCTCGTCGTTCGGCTCGTACTGGGCGCGCTCCTGCACATAGACCATGTGCTTGAAGTCCACCATCTTGAGGCCGATTTCCTCTTCATAGGCGCGGAACAGCTCCTGCGCGTCGTAGGGGCCATAGAAATCCTCGCCGGCGGAGTTCTTGCCGGGGCCTGCGTGGTCGCGGCCGACGATGAAGTGGGTGCAGCCGTGGTTG
>JABXIA010000199.1 GCA_013373325.1 Paracoccaceae bacterium | reverse complement strand
TGGCGGTAGGCTTGGTTGCGGTCACCGGTGTCGGCGCGAGACCCGCAACTGTCGATCTCATCAATGAACAGCACGCAGGGCTTCCGGGATTTGGCATCCTGAAAACAGGTCAGCATGGCGGCAAGCATATCACCAAGGTGGCCCTTGGCCTGCCAGGCGCCAAAGGATCCTTGGATCAACGGGGCCCCGGCTGATGCGGCGATTGCCCCGGCCAGCACTGTTTTGCCGGTTCCGGGTTCGCCGTAAATAAGCAACGAGCGGGACATGGCGCTCCACTCGATCTCACCGCGCTGCCAGTTCCGCAGATCGGCAACCAGATCCGCCGCTGCCTCGTGGGCAGGAGAAGTGCCGCCGATGGCCTCAAGGGTTAGCGCGCCGCTCCCGCCAGCGTGCTGCTGAGGCCGGGCAACCGCCGCGGCCAGGCGTTCCGCTACGCCGCGGGCATCCGGGGCTCTGAGTGCCAGCAGCACATCTGGATCGCCTAGCTGGGACAGTGCATCGTCGTCGGGGAGGGCCGGGTCCACTGCTTCTCGGTCGATTTTGCTAGTGGCACTATGACTGTGCTCCAGCTGCGTGATGAGGATGTCGCGGTTCAGCGGCTCCAACTTGACCGCGGCGGGCAAGACCGTATTGAGATTTTCCGGGAGGCTTTCGCCGTCGGGCAGTAGAACCAGCAGCGGGCAGGGCTGCTGCAGCGCCTCGCATAAGTTGCGCTCCAACCGGTAGAGGTCGCCGGTCCGGGAAGACCCGGTTGACGTTGTAACTTGAAACACCCGTAGCGTCTGCTCGTGGTGCCGTTCGTCAGCACGGGTCGTGACCTTCCACTCTTCGGGTAAAATACCGCAGCGGCAGGCCGCCAGAATGTAATCTGCGTCCGCGGTCCGAAACCTGGAAAGTACGTTCACGGCACCCGGAGCGAGCAGGGTCTCCGTGACGTTCCGGGATGAGATGAAGGTGGCCGCGAGCCGCAGCGCGATAAGGCTCCGGCTGGCGGGCAGGATGGTTGCGGGGCGGCTGTGCCCCTGGTCGTCCAGCGCCCACCCGTCAATGCCGCTTTCCCGGAGTTGGTCTAGCTCCTCACTGGCCCGGTGCTGTGTTCCGGGGAGGTCGTTGAGCGCGTCTAGGAGATTGGATTTGGGGGGCTCCGGTGTCGCAGAGGTGCGTTTGTCTGCCGCGCTGATTTGATCTGAGATCATCCGGCGCAGAATCAGTTTGGCGAAGGGAAACCAAGCAGGGCGCGGGGAGTGAAGTGGGAACTGTGGCATCGGCTGTCTCCGGGTAAATAGCAGGCAAGGGGACGCCGCCCTCCCCGGACTCCGGGTTGGATGGGGCGGCGCTGAGAGGGCGGATGAAGGAGTGTCAGGCGGCGCTGTCCGAGGCGATCCCGTCCAGCATCCGGAGGATCTCCCGGGTCACCTCCGCGAAATAGATCTCACTTCGGACATTGATGGACCCGGAATAGAGATCGGGTGGTGCGATGCTGTCCGGGAAAGCGTCCTTGAGCCTTGCATGCAGCCGTTTCTCGGTCTGCAAGGCCAGCTGCCCGCTCGCCATCCGGACGGTCTTCAGGATCTGCGCGTCCACGCTGTGGTCCTTCATAAGCTGGTGGCGCAGGCGGGAGTCCGGGTTCCGTGAAAAGCCCAGCTTTACCAGCAGCGCGCCGTTTAGGAGCTTGAATTGCATAGCGTAGAGGTGGCTTGGCGCGGCGGGCCAGTTCTCGCCGCACCCGCCGCAGCCAAACCTTTCGGTTTGCATATTGGCACGGGCCACCCTTTGGGAGTGCCCGCATTCCAGATGACGGTACAGACGATAGTTCGGGTCCCCGTCCGGATCGGGGCCGATCAGCTCCCAGCCCCGAGCGGCGGCTTCCTCTTGTTCCTTCCGGGAATGGCAGAGTTCGCAGCGCAAGTCGCAGATCCCTTCGGCCGCTCTCTTGACCAGTTCGAACTGCCGCCGCAGGCGGTGGCTGCAGTCTGCAATGTAGAAACCATGGTGACGGCTCTCGGGATCGCGGCCGGCCCATTGCAGCCCGGCGGCCTTGGCGTCAGCTTGCCAGCGGAGCTCGATGCAGTGCGGGCAGAGGGGCTGGTTGTTCATCAGTACAAAGAGTTTGCTTACGTGCGTTGCGCCGCACGCCCGGCACGCCAGCAGCAGGTGGTAACGGTCGCGGATGCGCTTCAGAATGTCGAAGCCTTTGCTCGCGGCGGTCTCGCGCCAATGGGCGTGGATCGTGAGCGGAAACGACGGATATGCGGATTGGGTCATGAAAAGCTCCAGTCAGGCAAAGGGACAGGGGACGGCGGGCGCGCGGTGCGCCTGCCGGGGTAAATTCGGAAAAGGACAGGACATGGCCGGACGCAGGCGGGGAGATCCGCTGCGGGTGCCAAGTCAGGTTTTGTCAGTAGGAATAGGAAGGGGCGGAATCAGACCGGCGCGAAGTCCAGCGCTGTCACTGCCATTTCCACGATGGCATCGACTTGCCGGGCTGCGCGGTTCAGCGCTTCGCGGACACCGGGATCTTCCGTGCTGAAAAGGTCCCGGTGCGCATACATCAGCTGCTGGAAATGCAGCGCCTCGTCCAAGCCTGTGGACTCGATCAGAAAGTGCAGCAGCATAGCCATGCGCTGCAGGGGCTGATCGTCGGCCGTGGCAGCGCTAGCTGCAAAAACATCGAAGGCCAGCCGCAGGCAGTCCTGCCACTGGTTCTCCGCGGCCTCCGCGAAGCCGCTGCTAGCGGGATCCCAGCTCATCACATGCGACAGGTCGCGCTCCAACTCGACAGCGGTCTCCACCGCGTCGACCAGCGCGGCGAACGTCCGGAAAATCGGGGTGGGTGCCTCATCGGAAATCAGGCCGGGCAATGCAGGGTGCAGGTCTTTCGCCACGCTCGAGCGCGTGATAACAGGTGCGGTAGTCATGTTGGTCTCCTCAACCGAGATCAGTGTGGCTAGGGCGGAGCAAGAAGGTAGGATTTCTTGCTCCGCCCGAAACTTTATTGTATACTTTATGGCATTATAAAGTCGAAAAGTCAACGGTTCTCTATGAAAAAAATGGGTCGACCAAAAACAGACACCGAAGCGCTCACACTCAGATTGCCTCGGGAACTCATCGACGCGATTGACGAAAGGCGAAGGTTGGAAGCCGATCTCCCAACCCGTCCGGAAATGATTAGACGCGCATTGATTGACTGGCTGGAGAAAACAAGCTGATCGGTAACAGGCTACGGAAGCGAAACACCCTTCTGCCCCAGCGCCGGGTTTTCGATGGCCAGTTCGATCACCGCCCGCTCGACATGCTCCGGCACCCGGTTCTTCAGGATCGGTTTGCAGCGGCTGAGATCTATGAGCGCCTGCTCGCCGCCCTGTTCGTAGAGCTCCTTGAAGCGGTAGAAGCTGTCCCGGCTGTATCCCATTACCTTGCAGGCCTGCGAAACGCTGCCGAGCTGCTTGGCAAGCTCCAGCAGCCCAAGCTTCGGTTTGATGATCTTGTCCTGAATACTCGTCATTGATCGACACTCCTTGCTTGCGCTCCAGAAGAGCAGAAATGTCAGATCAAGTCGCGTGTTCTACAGGTCATAGCGTGTCGCCACGCGTCTCCAATCCTTGAGTCTGCCGAACATGATCTCTATGCGGTTACGCCGCTTGTATCTCCGCTTGTCGTATTTGACTGGTGTCTTGCGCTGCTTTCGACCCGGGATACAAGCGCGTATCCCTTTGTCCTGCAACGCTTCTCTGAACCAGTCAGCATCATAGCCGCGATCCCCTAGCAGCCATTTGACCTTTGGCAGGCCGCTCAGCAGTGCCCGTGCGCCGATGTAATCGCTGACCTGTCCGGCGGTGACGAACAGGTCGACCGGTCTTCCCTGGCTGTCACAGATTGCGTGCAGCTTGGTGTTCATGCCGCCTTTGGTGCGACCGATCAGGCGACCACGCCCCCCTTTTTGGCGGCCATGCTGGTCGCCGTGCGGTGGGCCTTCAGGTATGTCGCGTCGATCATCACGGTCGTCTTCTCGCCGTGTTCCGCCGCCAGCCCGGCCATCATCCGCGCGAAGATGCCCTTTTCGCTCCAACGTTTCCATCGGCTGTAGAGCGTCTTGTGAGGACCATAAGCGGCAGGAGCGTCCCGCCAACGCAAGCCATTGCGATTGATGAAGATAATCCC
>JABXIA010000239.1 GCA_013373325.1 Paracoccaceae bacterium | reverse complement strand
CTGCTGCAGGACGCCATCGGCGCGGCCTCGCTGATGGTGATGCTGGTGGCGGCGCTGCACCTGCCGGGGCTGTTCTGATCCCCTTACCGTTTTCCTGAATGCCACTGCTGTGCCGGGCCGGCCCTTTCCTGTCCCGGACTGTTTTTAGGGGATCAACCGCCTGTCCCGATCCCTCTCGGCCCGATCTTTGACTGAATTGCCTCAAGATCCTGCCTGGCCCGCCCGGGTCCCGCACCGCAGAGCATAACTGCCGCCGCCATCTGCCCGGATGTGCGGCGGTTTTTTCATGTCAGAAAGGGAAGCCAGACGCATATTGGCCGCTCTGGCGCGGCGCACATGGCAATTTTGGAAGCAGAAACGGGAGCTGGCCTTAGGCGCATTGCTCCTTGGCCGCAGTCTGCATCGCTTCCAGAGTTGCCTCCAGCGCCAGCATGATCGAGGCGTGGCGGTTCTTGAATTCCTTTGCAGGCTGCAGAACTTCCAGCCCGTCAAACGGCGCATCAGGGACCGGTCCATCCTGGGTCAGCATGGCCTTGAGCTGGTTGCGCGCGGTTTCAACCTCTGCCTGCGAGCGGCCAATGACATTGGCGCCTACAACCGCGGCAGAGGCCTGACCCAGGGCACAGGCCTTCACGTCCTGACCGAAATCCGTGATCCGGCCGTCCTCAACCTTGACGTCGACAGTCACGGCGGACCCGCATAGCGGCGAGCGTTTCTTGACCGTGGCATCCGGTGCCTGCAGCCGGTCGAGGTGCGGAATGTCGGCTGCCAGCGCCAGAATGCGCGAGGAATACAGCTTGATCAGATCACTATCGCCAGACATCGCTTTCCCGGTCTTTCCCATTTTGCAGGTTCCCCATACATAGGGAGCCGAACAGCAGATGCAAAAGGTTTTTACCCCATGTCTTCGCCCAAGTCCTTTGACCCCTCCAGCCTGACTTATAACGATTCCGGGCTGATTCCTTGCATTGCGCAGGATGAAACCTCCGGCGAAGTGCTGATGATGGCCTGGATGAACGCCGATGCGGTGGCGAAGACGCTGGAGACGCGCAAGGTCACCTATTGGTCGCGCTCCCGGCAATCTTTCTGGATCAAGGGTGAAACCTCCGGCCATGTGCAGGAACTGGTGGATCTGCGGATTGATTGCGACCAGGATTGCCTGTTGGCGCTGGTGCGCCAGACCGGGGCGGCCTGCCACACCAACCGCCGGACGTGTTTCTATACCGCCGTACGGGACGGGGAAGAGGTTGAGCTTATGAAGCCGATGAGCTGATCCGCTTCGGGTGCGGCCCTGGCGTGCCGTGCCTCCGGCGGGGATCTTTTCAGCAAGAGGATGGCGGCAGGCCTACCATTTCCCGGATGTCCTGCGGGGTGGCACCCTCGGCGCGGTATTTGGCGATGGCGCGCGCATCGTCGCGTTTGGCGAGGCGTTTGCCAGTCTCGTCGCGTATCAGGCGGTGGTGGTGATAGACGGGTGTGGGCAGGCCCAGCAGGCACTGAAGCAGAACGTGGATCTGGGTGGCTTCGAACAGGTCGGCCCCGCGAACAGCCTGCGTAATGCCCTGATCCGCGTCGTCCGCCACCACCGACAGATGGTAGGAGCTGCCCATGTTGCGGCGCACCAGGATTATGTCGCCAACAGCTTCGATCAGCTCTTCTGGGTCCAAGGCGTGCGTGCCCTGGAATTCCGGGCCCGTCTCCGTGAATCTGCGCAGATCTGCGGCGCGGACGGCTTTCTCCATATTGAGCCGGATCACGTCCCGGCCCGTGGTCTCCGATGGCAGTCGGCTGCGGCAGGTGCCGGGGTAAATGCGCCCGTCGGGCCCGAATTGAGGCACGCCTTCCTGCGGCGCGCCAGCCGCGGCCTCTATGTCGGCCCGGTTGCAACGGCAGGGATAGGTAAGACCCAGTGCAGTTAGCTGGTCGAGCGCGGCCTGGTAGCGGGGCAGCCGCTCTGACTGGCGCATGACCGGTTCGGGCCAGCTGAGGCCCAGCCAGTGAAGATCTTCATAGATCCGGGCTTCCCATTCGGGCCGGGCGCGGGATTGGTCGATGTCTTCGATGCGCAGCAGGAAGCGGCCGCCGTTGGCCACGGCCATGTCATGCGCCAGCATGGCGGAATAGGCATGGCCCAGGTGCAGCGGTCCGGTTGGAGAGGGCGCAAAACGTGTGGTGAATGTCACGCTTTCTCAATCACATAGACGGTGGATTTCAGGTTCATGCCGGGGAGGTGTTCCCCGTGTTCCCGAAATAGCAGCCGCGCTGCGGAACAGTCCAGCCATTCGTTGAGCTTTCCTGTGTATGCCCGGTCCGCCAAGGCGTGATCATTGTAGGAGAAAGTGAATAGCCCGCCCCGGGGCAGCGCATGCATGATCATGTCGAATACGGGCGGTGGCGCCGCGCCCGTGCCCAGCACGCCGCAACCGGTGACCAGACGGTAGGAGCCTTGCCGGATGGGCCGCGGATCAGCCACATCAATCTGTGTGATTTCTCTGTAGGCACCTTTGCTGCGCGCCTGCACCAGCATCTCGCCGGAGGGTTCCATGCCGTCGACAATCTCAAACCCCTGCCGCCGCAACGCAAGGCCGGACAGGCCGGTGCCGCAGCCGAAGTCCAGCACCGGCTCGCTCAGGTCAGTTTGGAACTTTGCCAGCGCTTCGGCAATCCGCCCCGGTGTCGCGTAACCGTTTTCGGCAATCTCCGCGTCATAGGAAGCGGCCCATTGGTCATAGTGCTCCAGGGTCGCTTCCGGTGTTTCAAGGCCGTACGCCTTATCCAGAAACTTTTCGCTCATGGGAAAAGTTTAGGCGCGGGCAGGGCTTTTCGTCTAGGAAAAGTTTTTCAGCCACTCCTGCCAGACATCCTTGGCGCGGTCGGTATAAGCCTTGTAGCGGTCCTTGCGGCCGCGGCGGCCGCCCTTGAGGCCGTCAACCGGGCGGAACAAGCCGAAGTTCACGTTCATCGGCTGGAACGTCTTGGCCTCGGCACCGCCGGTGATGTGATGGATCAGCGCGCCCATTGCACTGTCCTGCGGAACAACGGGCAGCTCATGGCCCAGGATCTCTGCCGCAGCCAAGCGGCCCGCGAGCAGGCCCATGGCCGCGCTTTCCACATAACCCTCAACCCCGGTGATCTGACCGGCAAAGCGGATGTGGGGTTTCGACTTCAGCCGCATCTGGTTGTCCAGCAGCGTGGGCGAATTCAGGAAAGTGTTGCGGTGGATGCCGCCGAGCCGGGCAAAGCTGGCGTTCTCCAAGCCAGGGATCATCTTAAAGACCTCGGTCTGGGCGCCGTATTTCATCTTGGTCTGGAAGCCGACGATGTTGAACAGCGTCCCCAGCGCGTTGTCGCGGCGCAGCTGCACCACGGCATGGGCCTTGACCTCCGGCTGATGCGGGTTGGTCAATCCCACTGGTTTCATCGGTCCGTGGCGCAGTGTCTCGCGGCCGCGTTCGGCCATCACCTCAATCGGCAGGCAGCCGTCGAAATAGCCGGCGGTCTCGCCCTCGTGAAACTCGGTCTTGTCGGCAGCCAGCAGTGCGTCGATGAAGGCCTCATACTGGTCCTTGTCCATCGGGCAGTTGAGGTAGGCGGTGCGCTCCTCCTCGGTTTCGCCCTTGTCATAGCGCGATTGCATCCAGGCCTGCGACATATCGATGGATTCGGCATAGACAATCGGCGCAATGGCATCGAAGAAGGCCAGGGCCTCGGCCCCGGTTTCCGCTTGAATGGCCTTGCCCAGCTCCGGCGAGGTCAGCGGGCCGGTGGCAAAGATCCAGTGGCCATCGCTCGGCAGTTCGGTGATTTCTTCATAAGAAACAGTAACATTCGGATGCGCCTTCAGCTTGGCGGTCACCGTTTCGGCAAAGGGGTCGCGGTCCACAGCCAGGGCGCCGCCTGCGGGCAGCCGGTGCTCATCCGCGGTGGTCATGATCAGCCCGTTTGCCGCGCGCATCTCCCAATGCAACAGACCCACGGCGTTCTGCTCGTCATCATCCGAACGGAAGGAGTTCGAGCACACCATCTCGCCCAGATTGCCGGTCTGGTGGGCAAAGGTCTCTACTTTCGGGCGCATTTCGTGGATCACCACCTCAACGCCCATGTTTGCCGCCTGCCAAGCCGCTTCCGAGCCGGCCATGCCGCCGCCCACGATATGCAATGTCTGTGCCGAATGATCTGTCATGCCCGCCACATAGGGCAGGGGGCGGGCGCGTGCAACAGGCTTGGGAGGGGCCGGACGCCGTTCGATGCGGGAGGGGGAGATTTGGGGCCGCCGCTGCAGGAATGGATCACCGGGGTGAGAGAACCGGTTGGAGGGACCCTTCTGCAGCAGCAGCCCAAATTGTGCCGGTCTGCGACCTTGCCCAATCTCTGCCATCTTTCTGCCCGAATTGAAAGCCGGGCATTTGGCTTATTACGGAAACATTACGTTCCGATTGGTAAACAAAGGCTAAAGCTTTCCGTAAATTTTCGGAAAATTTCACTCCTGCCAGTCGGGGGCGCGTTTTTCGATAAAGGCGGCCATGCCTTCGATGGTGTCGCGGTGCATCAGGTTCTCGACAATCACGCCGCTGGTATAAGCATAGGCTTGGTCCAGCGGCATCTGCAGCTGCTCATAGAACGCCTGCTTGCCGATCTTCACCGCCGCCCCCAGTTTGGATGCGATGGTTTCCGCCAGCCGCGTGGTCTCCGCCTCCAAGTCCTCCAGCGGCACAGCACGGTTGGCAAGCCCCAGCTCAACAGCCCGGGCCGCGTCCACGAATTCGCCGGTGGTCAGCAGTTCAAACGCCTGTTTGCGGGGGATATTGCGTGACAGCGCCACCATCGGGGTAGAGCAGAACAAGCCGATGTTCACGCCATTGACGCCGAACCGGGTGCCCTCCGCCGCCACCGCAAGATCGCAGGAGGCAACCAGCTGGCAGCCCGCTGCGGTGGCAATGCCGTGTACTTGGGCTATGACTGGCTGGGGCAGGGACTGCAGCCCCGTCATCACGCTGGTGCAGTGGGCAAACAGATCCTGAAAATAGGCTTTGCCGCCATCTTCGCCTGCGCGGCCTGCGGTCATCTGCTTGATGTCATGGCCTGCGCAGAATGCCTTGCCCGCGCCGGACAGAATCACAACCTTGATGCGGCTGTCTTCGCGCAAGGCGCCGATCTGCTCCTGCAGCGCGGCCAGCATCTCATCCGACAGCGCGTTCAGCTTTTCCGGCATGTTCATCGTAAGCCGTGCAATCGCGCCCGTGTCGTGACGTTCCAGAATTGCCATCTTGCCCTCCTCGCAAATCCGGGGGCAACTCTATGCGGGGCGGACAGAAAGGGAAAGCATGGCACTGGCATTTGATGTCGCAGGTCTGACAGAATACCTGCATGAGATTTTTCCGCAGGTGCGGGATGACTTTGCCATCGACGCGATGGAGGAAAATCACCTCCGGATGCGGCTGTTGACGGCGGAGCGGCACTTGCGGCCCGGCGGCACAGTCTCCGGCCCGTCGATGTTTGCGCTGGCCGATTGCGCGGTCTACGCGCTGATCCTGGCCCATCTGGGGCAAGAGGCGCTGGCGGTCACAACCAACTGCTCGCTCGATTTCATGCGCAAGCCCGCGGCCGGTGCCGACATGATCGGCGAGGCGCGGCTGCTCAAGCTGGGCCGTGTGCTGGCTGTGGCCGACGTTCTGATCTATTCCGAGGGCATGGCAGAGCCGGTGGCGCGCGCCTCGATGACCTATTCGATCCCGCCGAAACGCTAAAGAGCGGTGGCGAAAGGCTGGCCCACCTTGACCAGTGTTTCGCGGCCCTTGGCGCTGTTTGCCACCAGATCATCGGCGAACCGCACTTTGCCCGGCTCGAACACGACCACCACGGTGGAGCCGCCGAACTTGAAATAGCCCTTCTCGTCCATTTTCTGCACGGCGCCCGAAGTGCGGGTGTTTACGATGGAGCCGACGCCAAAGGCGCCGACCTCGACGAAGCAGTAGCTGCCCAGTGTCTCGGTTTCGATCAGTGTCCAGATCCGCTTATTCTCGCCGAACACATCCGGCCCGGCGCCAAGCGCAATCGGGTTGACCGAATGCAGCGCGCCGGGAATGTTCTGCGATGCCGTAATGCGGCCTGCGGCGGGGAAGTGGTAGCGGTGGTAGTCCGCCGGGCACAGCCGGACGATTGCCAGCGCACCGCCGATGAACCGATCGGCAATGCGGGGCAGCATGGTTCGCACCGACATCGGATAGCCCTTCACGGGGACAAACACGTCCCCGGCCAGTTCCGGAAACACCAGCACCCGGCCATCGGCGGGCGAGACAACGTCTTTCGGGTCCGTGCTGAAGGGGCGGGCTTCGGGTCTCAGATTGCGGACAAAGAAATCGTTGAAACAGCCGTAGCTGTCTGCCGGTGCGGTGGCCTCGCTCATGTCGATGGACAGTTCGTCGACCACTGCCGCGATCTTGCCCTTGGAAAACCGCGAGTCGAACCAGGCGCCCATCAGGCGGCTGATCAGGGAGGAGCGGAACAGCAGCTTTTCCACCGGCCGTGCACTGGCGTTCTGATAGGCCCAGCGGATCCATTTTTCACCCAGCACCGCCTCTTCAAAGGTCTCGCCGGTCTCGCGGTCTACAACAAGAATGGGGTCGCGCTGCATCTAATCTGCCAAATCTGGTTTTCGTCCCGCTGCGCCTAGCAAAGCGCGCGGGCGGGGCCAAGAGCGGATGTTTCATGCGGCGGCTGCCAGGCTCACCTCCGCAGGCGCCAGGGCGCAAATAAAAAAGGCCGGGGCGAACCCCGGCCGTCAGGTTGTTCCTTTGCCCAGGGGATCACGGGCGCCAGAACGGAAGAGTGGCTTCATAATGGGCGTCCTCACGGGTCAGCCCGATGTCTTTCAGCTGCGTGTCGCTCAGATGTTTTAAATGGGTTCGTGTGCGATGGCGCAGGCTCCACTTGGTCACCAGCACGGCAAAAGAGACGGCCCATTGCGCCAGCACCGGCAGGGCCGGGCGGCTGTTCAGATAGGACATGTTCGATTGTGCCATTTGCATATGCTGTGCCATGGGAGGCTTCCTTCGTATTGTGTTGATACAATCCTGTTGATTTGTCGTAGTGTTTTGATACAAAGGGGGCAGGAAGTTGTCCAAGGATGGATTGTAATGGGTACAATTTGGCCGCAAACGCTGGGTGAGACAAAAGGTCCCAAGTACAAAAAGGTCGCAGATACAATCCGCTCTGCTGTCGAAATGGGCAGTTTGAAAATTGGTACAAAGCTGCCGCCGGTGCGTGACCTCGCGTATCAGTTGAGTATAACGCCCGGCACAGTCGCCCGCGCTTACAGTATCCTGACCGATGAGGGTGTGCTGGAAGCCGAAGTCGGGCGCGGCACTTTCGTAGCCGAAAAGAAGAAGCCGGTGCCCGATGACGTATGGTCGCGGGAGCTGCACCTGCTGGAGGCGCGCGATCCCGGCCATGTCAGCCTGTTCAGCCCGCGGATTGCCGACATGGGCCAGGTTGCGGCGGTGCGCGAGGCGCTGCACAAGGTGGCCGAGGGCGAGGCGCGCAACTTTCTGAACTACCCGACACGCGACGCCTATCAGCCAGTGCGCCAAGCCGCTGCGGATTGGATTGCCAAAGCGCCGGTTGGCCCGGTCAGTGAAAAGGACGTGGTGCTGACCCATGGCGGCCAAAACGCCATCATGGTTGCGCTGCAGGCGATACTGCAAGGCCCGCAGCCGGTGATCATGGTGGAGGACCTGACCTATGCGGGTTTCCGCCGCGCGGCAGAGCTGCTCAGGGCGCAGGTGGTCGAGGTCGCCATGGATGAACACGGCATCCGCCCCGATGCGATGGAGCTGGCGATCCGTAAATCCGGCGCTTCTGTCATTTGCACCAGCCCGGAAGTGCACAATCCCACCGGGCTGTTCACACCGCTGGAACGGCGCAAGGAAATCGTCCGCATTGCCCGCCGCCACGGCGTGCAGATTGTCGAAGACGACTGTTACCGCCTGGGGGAGTCGCGCGCGCCCAGCTACCGGGCACTGGCGCCGGAACTGGCCTGGCATGTGTCCTCGATCTCCAAGATCCTGACGCCGGCCCTGCGCGTCGGCTTTGCGCTGGCACCGGAGGGGCGGGCGGCGGATCTGCGCCGGGTGGCGGAATACGGCTATTTCGGCCTGGCTCAGCCTCTGGCGGAACTTGTGCGGATCCTGCTCAGCGATCCGCGGCTGCCTGGCTTGGTGAAGGCCGTGAACAATGAAATGGCCCGCTATGTGCGGGTTGCAGTGAACGCGCTCGGCGGTTTTGACCTGACTTGGAATCCGGAAGTGCCCTTCCTCTGGCTGAAGCTGCCGTCCGGCTGGCGCGCCGCCGCCTTTACCCGCGCGGCAGAGGCCAACGGGGTGCAGATCCGCTCGGCAGATGAGTTCGCCCTGCGCGACGGCCGCGCGCCCCATGCGGTGCGCATCGCGATCAACGCGCATGTGCCGCTGAAACAGTTCGAGGAGGCGATGCTGCGCCTGCGCGCCCTGCTGGACAACCCGCCGGAGCAGATCAGCGTGTGAATTTGTGGGGTAATATGATACCCATTTTTTAACGCATTGTTTTATAATGGTTTATTCTTGTTTGCTGGTGTTGACTAGGGCTGCGGATGCCCGTAAACCCCGTCCATCGAATTCAGGCTGATGACCTTTGGGAATCCGCCTTCACGACAAACAGGATTGACCTGCCATGAAAACCTTCTCTGCTACTCCGGCAGATATCGAGAAGAAGTGGATCATCATCGACGCCGAGGGCGTGGTGCTGGGCCGTCTTGCCTCGATCGTTGCCATGCGCCTGCGCGGCAAGCACAAAGCGTCCTTCACTCCGCATATGGACATGGGCGACAACGTCATCATCATCAACGCCGAAAAGGTGCAGATGACCGGCAAGAAGCGCGATGAGCACTTCTACTGGCACACTGGCCCCCCGGGCGGCATCAAGTCGCGCACCAAGCAGGAAATCCTGGAAGGTGCACACCCGGAGCGCGTTGTGACCCAAGCGGTCAAGCGCATGCTG
>JABXIA010000034.1 GCA_013373325.1 Paracoccaceae bacterium | reverse complement strand
ATCCGGCGCGCGGGCGAGCAGACATCCCCCCAGGTGGCGCGTGCAGTCGGACATCCCGCAAAGCGGGCCAAGGTGGCGGGTTGATCAGTGGCAGCAGATCAACCCGCCCCTTTTCATTCTGGGGGACGGATTAACGCGAGGGACGCGCGAAAAGGACGGGAAATTGGGCCGCAGGTTCAGAGGCGAAAGCCACCACAAGGTGGACACAAAGGGGCGGGTGTCAATCCCCGCCTCCTTTCGCCGTGTGCTGGAGGCCGCCGACCCCAATTGGCAGCCCGGCCAGAACCCCGAACTGGTGATCGTCTACGGCGACCAGCGCCGCAATTTCCTGGAATGTTATACTATAGAGGCGATCGAGGAGGTCGACGCCAAGATCGACCAGCTCCCGCGCGGCTCGATGCAGCGCAAGATGCTGCAGCGCATGTTCCACGGCCAGTCCTTCCCGACCAACGTGGATGAGACCGGCCGCCTGGTGCTGCCTGCGAAACTGCGCCAGAAGATCAACCTTGAGGCAGAGGCCTTCTTCATCGCCGCGGGCGACACCTTCCAGATCTGGAAGCCGGAAACCTACGAGCAGGAAGAGCTGGCCCAGGCCGAAGAGTGGATGGATGACCTGCCAGAAGGCTTCGATCCAATGGAATTCCTAGACGGCGCCGGGGGCGCTTAAGACATGACCCAGGACCAAACAGCTGCCAATGGTCCCCACATTCCGGTTCTCCTCCGCCCGCTGCTTGCAGCCGTGGCGCCGGTTTCGGGCCGCTGGCTTGACGGAACCTTCGGCGCCGGCGGCTATACCCGCGGCCTCCTGGAGGCCGGTGCAGACCAGGTGATCGGCGTGGACCGTGACCCGCTGGCCTTTGAACTGGCAAAACCCTGGGCAGGGGAGTACGGCGACCGCCTGATCCTGCAGCCCGGTGTGTTCTCCCGCATGGATGAATACGCGCAGGACCTCGACGGCGTGGTGCTGGACCTTGGCGTCTCCTCGATGCAGCTGGACCTTGCCGAACGCGGCTTCTCCTTCATGAAGGACGGTCCGCTGGACATGCGCATGTCGCAGTCCGGCCCGTCTGCCGCCGATCTGATCGCGGAGCTCACCGAGGCGCAGATCGCCGACATCCTGTTCCACTACGGCGAAGAGCGCGCCAGCCGCCGCATCGCCAAGGCGATTGTAAAAGAACGGGCAATCGAACCGATAACCACCACCCTGCGCCTGGCCAAAATCATCGAAAGCTGCCTGCCGCGCCCCAAGCCCGGCCAGTCGCACCCGGCGACCCGCAGCTTCCAGGGCCTGCGCATCGCGGTGAACGCCGAATATGACGAACTGTTCGAGGGGCTCCTGGCCGCCGAACGGGCGCTGAAACCCGGCGGGCTGCTGGCCGTTGTCACTTTCCACTCGGTCGAGGACCGCATGGTCAAACGCTTTTTCCAGCACCGCGCAGGCAAGACCGGCCGCGCCAACCGCTGGGCGCCGGAGCAGGAAGAAGCGCCGTCACAGTTCGAACTGGTCACCCGCAAGGCGGTGGGGCCGGACGATCAGGAGCTGGCCGAGAACCCGCGCTCCCGTTCCGCCCGCCTGCGGGTCGGGCGCCGCACCGATGCCGCACCCGGGCCGATCTCGGCCAAGGAACTTGGAATGCCGCAGCTGAAAGAGGCGTGCAAATGAAGACTTTGCTGTATGCCGCAACCTGCCTGGCCGTCTTTGGCCTCGCCTTCTGGGCTTACCGCGAAAACTACGCCACCCAGCAGGTGCTGAAAGACACCCGCGCGCTGCAGCGTGAAATCGGCGCTGCCCAGGTGCGCCTCAGCGTGCTGCGCGCCGAATGGGCCTACCTCAACCGCCCGCAACGGCTGCGCGATCTGGCTGAGATCAACTTCGACAACCTTGGCCTCTTGCCACTGCGCCCGGACCAGTTCGGCCGCGTCGATGAGGTTTCCTACCCGGCGCCGCCGGAGCTGGAGATCGAGAACGAGGTTGAGGTCTCCGGGCTGAACGCAGGGAGCCAGCCATGATCCGCACGCCGCTCCGCCCGCTGGCCCGCATTCTTCACGCCCGCGCAAGCGGCGAAAACCCGGATGTGATCGAAGAGGAAAACATCAGCCTGCGCCACCATGAGATGCAGGTTCAGGCCCGCCAGCGCGCCGAGGGCCGGCTTCTGGTGCTGGGCCTGTTCTTTGTTTGCGCTTTTGGCGCCATCATCGCGCGGATGGGCATGACAGCCGTGTCGGAGCCGGCCGAACCCGTGGCCAGCGTCCCCGGCGCCGCCATCGCCGCGCAGCGCGCCGATATCGTCGACCGCAACGGCAGCCTGCTGGCCACCAATTTCGAGACCCACTCTCTTTATGCCCAGCCGCCGCAGATGATCGACCCAATCGGCGCTGCGGAAAAGCTGGTGGAGATTTTCCCCGATCTCGACCGCGAGCGCCTGATCAAGGATTTCACCGGTAAGCGCAAGTTCCTGTGGGTGAAGAAGAAAATCAGCCCCGAGCAGCTTCAGGCGGTGCATGACATCGGTGATCCCGGCCTGATGTTCGGCCCGCGCGAAATGCGGCTCTACCCGAACGGCAGCCTGGCCGCCCATGTGCTGGGCGGCGCCGGTTTCGGCAAAGAGGGTGTCAACGCGGCTGAGGTGATCGGCGTTGCCGGTGTTGAACGCCAGTTCGACGACTACCTGCGCGACCCGGCCAATGCAGGCAAGCCGCTGCAGCTCTCGCTCGACCTCACCGTGCAGGCGGCGGCGGAGCAGGTGCTCTACGGCGGCATGAAGCTGATGAACGCCAAGGGCGCCACTTCGATCCTGATGGACGCCCATACGGGGGAGGTGATCTCGGTGGTCTCCTTCCCGGACTTCGACCCCAATGACCGGCCGCGCCCGCCGACCTCCGGCTTTGACCCCTCCGACAGCCCGTTGTTCAATCGCGCGGTTCAGGGCGTGTATGAGCTTGGATCCACCTTCAAGATCTTCACCGCCGCGCAGGCGATGGATCTGGGGCTGGT
>JABXIA010000062.1 GCA_013373325.1 Paracoccaceae bacterium | reverse complement strand
CGTGGCACCGCGCAAGGCGCGGTGCCACGCCCAACGCCGCCAAGGTGTTCTGGCGCCAGCCAGGGCACCTGCGGGGACGGGAGGTTTTGATTAACGGCCACCGGTCAAGGCTTGGGCTTATCGTCCCACTCGTCATTCAGGATGCGGCGGGCGTCGCCCTCGGGATCGTCGTACTGATTGCTGCGCACTGTGTAGAAAAACGCAGCAAGCCCCACCGAGCCGAGGATCAGCGAAATCGGGATCAGATAGGCAAGGACACTCATAAGCTTTCTACCAGTTTTGCGGGTGCGGGTTCAGCGCAGCCGCAGCGCGTTGAGGGAAACGGTGATTGAGGAGGTAGACATCGCCAGCGCCGCAATCAAGGGCGTTGCCAGCCCGGCGATCGCCAGCGGCACTGCAATCACATTGTACAGAGTGGCAATGCGGAAGTTTTCACGGATGCGGCGGGTGGCCTTTTGCGCCACGCCGCAGGCCTCGGCAATCGGCTCAAGATCCTGGCCCAGCAGCACGATATCGGACGCAACACGCGCCGCATCCAGGGCAGAGGCCGGGGAAATGGAGACATGCGCCGCCGCCAGCGCCGCGGTGTCGTTGAGGCCATCGCCCACCATCAGCACCTTTTTGCCCTGATCCGTCAGCGACTGGACCCGGGCGGATTTGTCCGCAGGCAGCGCCTCAGCCACCCATTTGGAAATGCCCAGCCGCCCGGCCAGGTCCTCGACCGCACCAGTGGTGTCACCGGAAATCAGCAGCACATCCTTGCCGTCCGCCTTCAGCGCCGCAACTGCTTCCGCGGCGCCGGGTCGCAAGGAATCGGTGCAGAGGAAAGGCCTGGCCTCCCCTGCGCCGGTATCGAGCCAAGCCGCCGTCTGACTGCCCTGCGCGGCCCCGACCCAGGCCGCACGGCCCAACCGGACGCGGGTGCCGCGGAACAGGCCTTCGGCGCCATATCCCGGCACCTCGGTGATGTCCTGCACCGCAGCGGGCTGAATCCCAGCCGCCCGCGCGGCGCGGGACAGCGCTACCGACAACGGGTGCGAGGAGGCTTCGGCCAGTGCCAGGGCAATCTCGAGATCCGCCCTGGCATGATCGTCCAGGTTGGTGACTTCCGGAGTGCCGGCGGTCAGCGTGCCAGTCTTGTCAAAAACGACGGTATCCACCTCTGCCAGACGTTCCAGCGCGGTGGCGTGCTTGATCAGCATGCCCTTTTTGAAAAGCCGGCCGGAGGCAGCAGTTGTCACTGCAGGCACCGCAAGCCCCAGCGCGCAGGGGCAGGTGATGATCAGCACCGCGGCGGCAATGTTCAGGGCCGTGCGGATGTCGAAGGTGTAGAGATACCAGCCCGCGAAGGCGAGCGCCGACAGAATGTGCACACCGGGCGCATAGAGTTTGGCAGCACTGTCGGCCAGCGACGTGTAGCGGGAACGGCCGGATTCCGCGATGGCGACTAGATCGGTCATGCGGTGCAGCGAGGTGTCTTCACCCACTGCAGTTGCGCGGATGGTCAGCGGGCCGGTCAGGTTCACTTCACCTGCAGAGACAGCCAGCCCCGGTTCTGCAAAGACCGGCAGGGTTTCCCCGGTCAGCAGCGAGCGGTCAAGCTCCGATTGACCTGAAACGATCTCACCATCCACCGGCATCCGCCCGCCGGGGCGCACCAGAATCAGGTCGCCGATAGCCAGATCCGCCACCGGCACCTCGTATTCGTCACCGTCCAGCAGCCGGATGGCACGGGGCACTTCCAGCGCCGCCAATTCCTCTGCTGCCGAGCGCGCCACAGCGCGGGTCCGGTAGTCAAGATAGCGGCCCGCCAGCAGGAAAAACGTGAGGGTCAGCGCCGCATCGAAATAGGCGTGCTCGCCTGACAGGAAGGTCTCCCAAAGCGATGTGACCAGCGCCAGCACTAGGGCCAGGACGATCGGCACATCCATGTTGAGACGCCTGACGCGCAGCGCGCTCCAGGCGTTGGCAAAGAAGGGCTGCGCAGAGAATATGATGGCTGGGAAGGTGATCGCGGCGGAAATCCAGTGGAACATGTCCCGCGTCGCGTCTGACGCCCCGGACCAGACCGAAACCGACAGAAGCATCACGTTCATGGAGGCGAAAAAGGCCACCGCCAGCCGCATCAGCAGATCCCGCCCGGCCTTGTCGTTCTGGGTGGCCGCCAGCGCCGCGAGATCCAGTTCATGAGCCTCGAAACCGGCCCGCTCCAGTACCGGGATCAGATCGGCGGTGCGCACGTCCGGGTCTGCCTCGATCAGCGCCCGTTTCAGGGTCAGGTTCACCCGCGCCGAATGGATGCCCGGATGGGCGTTCAGCTCCCGCTCCACTGTCGAAATACAGGCCTGGCAGTGGATACCCGGCAGAGACAGCGCTAGCCGTGCCTCGGTCGGCGCCTGTTCTGCCCCGCCATGCGGAGCTGCAACGCAGGCTGGACAAGCGGCCAGCGAGGGGCGGAGCTGCGCGGTCATCGCGTTCAGCCTTTCACATGCAGGATCACCCGCTGGGTGAATTCGGTGCCATCCTTGGCCCGAGCCACCATCCGGATGTTCCAATTGCCTGGGCCCAGATCAGCCGGCGCCACATAGGCCTGGCCGTCAAAAGTGAACTCCGGATTCTGGTCGTCCTGCACATGGGTTGCGCGGCCGAGCGTTGCTGTCAGCTTGGCGACCTTGACCGGGACACCTTCGGCGTCGGTGATCTCCAGCTTGACCTGATCGCCCTGAGAGGATGCATAGACCGACCAGCCCAGCGCCTCCTGCGCAGAGCGGCGCTGGTCAAACTCCTGGCTGGCGACATAAGAGTTCTTCACCTCAAGCCCCGGAAAGGTCTTTACTGCATTGACCGCCAGGATGATGTTCACTCCGATGATCACCGCAAAGGCGCCGCCGAACAGCATCAGGGCGTGCTTGCCGGTAAATTCGCGTTCGCGCTTGGCCATGGCTCAGTTCCCCTTGCCGTTAAAGCTGGTGTCCTTGTGGGCCCGTTCCCCGTTTATCAGATCCTCGACCCAGATGCGAACCGGAGTGCTGGAGGCCTGTGACGGCGCGGAGCCCTTGGCGGAGACAATATAGACCCGCTGCAACAGCGCTGTATCCGCTGGCACGTTCACCGAATGATAAACGGTGCCTTCCAATTGCAGACGCAACGCCGGGTCGCCCTTGATCGACAGTTTGAACACCCGGTCCTCGCCATGCTTGTTGCGCAGGCGCACGTCATAGGTATTGCGGATCGAGCCGTCCGACAGGGTTACAAAGGTCGGGTTGCGTTCCGGTGCGACGGTCAGTTCGATGTCGGAGCGGATGAACAGCGCAAACAGCAGCCCCACCCCCACCAGCGACCACATGCTGGTATACATGATGGTGCGCGGGCGCAGGATGTGCTTCCAGATATTCTTGGGCGGCTGGCCCTCACGCTCAAGCGTCTCGTCCGACAGCGCCATATAGTCGATCAGGCCGCGCGGCTTGCCGATCTTGGCCATCACATCATCGCAGGCGTCGATGCACAGCGCGCAGGTGATGCACTCCATCTGCTGGCCGTCGCGGATGTCGATGCCCACGGGGCAAACGTTGACGCAGGCCATGCAGTCAATGCAGTCGCCCTGCCCTTCGGCCACCTGGCCCTTCTTCAGCTTGCCGCGCGGCTCGCCCCGCCAATCGCGGTAGCCGACGGTCAGCGTGTCTTCATCCATCATTGCCGCCTGGATACGCGGCCAGGGGCAGGCGTAGATGCAGATCTGCTCACGCGCGAAGCCGCCGAACAGGAAGGTGGTCGCAGTCAGGATCAGCATGGTCGAATAGGCAATGGGGTGCGCGTTCAGGGTCACCAGATCATAGGCCAGCGTCGGCGCATCAGCGAAATAGAAGACCCAAGCGCCCCCGGTGGCGAGTCCGATCAGGAACCAGGCGATCCATTTGGTCACCCGCAGGCGCGCCTTGCGGAAATCCATCTTCTTCTGCCGGTGCAGGCGCAGACGGGCGTTGCGGTCACCCTCAATCCACCGTTCCACCAGGATGAAAAGGTCGGTCCAGACGGTCTGCGGGCAGGCGTAACCGCACCAGACCCGGCCCAGCGCCGAGGTGAACAGGAAAAGTCCAAGCCCGGCCATGATCAAAAGGCCCGCCACGAAATAGAACTCATGCGGCCAGATCTCGATCCAGAAGAAGTAGAACCGGCGGTTTGCCAGATCAAGCAGCACCGCCTGATCCGGCAGCGACGGCCCGCGGTCCCAGCGGATCCAGGGGGTCAGGTAGTAAATCCCCAGCGTCACCGCCATGATGTACCACTTCAGATTGCGGAACTTGCCAGACACGCGCCGCGGGAAAATTGGCTCTCTGGCGGCGTAAAGGCTGGGGGCCGGTTTGGAATCGCTCACGGACTCTCTCCGTCTTGTGGCAGTGCTGCCGCCCTTGTCACAGAAGCAAAGTGCCGGAACTTTGACGTGGATCAAAAAGCGCATCACACAATCATGTTTTCCGGCCCGATTTTGCCCCCGGAGCGGTATTCCGCCACCTATGCCTGTGCCTGCCATGCTGCCAGAGGCAAGTTGCCGCAGAAGCCGGAAACACAGCGTTAGAGCGTTTGCCCGTGCGCCTCCTGGATGCAGTTTTTCGGGATGTTTCCAGGTTCTTTGGAACCTTTTCCCGCTGATGCTGGTTGAGGGGCTGTATTGCACGCGCTCTGAAGCGCGGAACACTCAGGAGAACAACTAATGAAACACCTTACGCTTTCGGCTTCGCTGATCATCGCAGCTGCGGCTCCTGTGGCTGGCGGCATGGACGGCAGCATTTCCGCAAGCGGTCCGCTCAGCGGCGGCACTGCTTCAGAGGGCGGCCTTTCGGCCCTGATCCCCGACGCAGACGGGCCTGCGATGGAGCCACTGGGCATGAATGAGGTCACGGCTTCGGAGCTGACCGGCGCCCCGGCCTATGACGCCAAGGACGAGCATATTGGCGAGCTCTCGCAGGTCGTGGTGAACACAAATGGTGGCGTCGAAGCCGTCATCATCGATGTGGGCGGGTTTCTAGGCTTCGGCGAAAAGCCGGTCGAGTTGTCGATGGGCGATATCGAGATCGTGCAGGCCGAAACTGACGTGCGTGTCGTCACCCATCTGACGCGCGAGCAACTGGAAGCCTTGCCGGATTACCGGCCGGGGTAAGACACAGAATTCGTGGCGGCCTGCTGGCCGACATGATCACCTCCGCTTGTTTGTCTTCCCCGGTTCCGGGTTCCTGCCTCGTACCGGAGGCCCGGGGGATGTCACTGCCAAGCGGCCTGCAAGACCGGGTTCCCGACGGAGCCCGGTCTTTTGGCACCTGAGCGTATGAAGATCAAAAAAGCCCCGCCGCGAGCGAGGCGGCGGCGGCAAAGAGCGCGGACAGCGTGAGCAAGGCGATCAGCCCGTCGCGGGTCAGCATGGCCGCGGCCAGGAGGCTGACAATGCCGCCCAGCACCGACGAAGAAAACGGCACAAGTTCCAGCAGGGGCATCAGGGCGCCGCAGATCAGGCAAACGGCCTGGATGACTTTTAGAAAGGGCTGGCGGGTCAGCAATGCCAGCCGCTTGCCCGAATGCCGGTCCAGCCAGCGCACACTTCCGCGTAATGCTGCCGCCCCCTTGCGCACGGCATCAGCCTTGATCCTGCGGCGGCCAAGCCAGCCGGGGATCCACAGGTGCTGCCGCCCCATCAGCATTTGGGCCGAGATCAGGCAGATCAGCGCACCGCAGGCAGAGGAGAACAGCGGCACCCCGCTGAGCGGCGTAACCACAGCCATGGCCGGGACGGCCAGCACCGCCGGAAGCGAACTCTGCCCCAGTTCCTCTGCAAACTGGCTGACGGTGATACCGCCGCGGTTTCTGCGCGCAAGGTTGCTGGTCTCCTTCACCACATGTTCAACAGGCTGTTTCGCTGATGTCATTTTGTCCCCTCCACTGGCGCTCCGGTTTACAGGGCCAACGCGGCTGCCGGACTGAAGTTCCAAGTATCTGATTTTCGCAAGAATCCGCCGATGCATGGACATTCAGCGGGCTTCGGGATTTTTGCAGGAACTATTCTACTGGCCGGTGCGTTCTGTCGGTGCATCCCCAAGAGGGACACAACTGGAAAGGAATACTGACGATGAAACATGTGATCCGCACCACCGCTCTTGTTGCCGCCATGGCCACCGCCGCTTCTGCCGGTTCTATGGTATCCGAAATCGACGTGACCGCCGATCTGAGCGCGGTTGAGAACCATCCGGCAGCAAAAGTCTGGACCAGCCTCGAAACCGACCTGGAAACCGCCCTGGCAGAGAAGCTGGTTGGCCAGATCGCCGAAGCCGGAGCCAAGGACGCGGCAGAAATCCATGTGGAGATCGACTCGGTGGCACTGGCCAGCAATTTCGAGCAGGCACTGGGTGTCGGTGAATGGGTGCTGAAGGGCGATGTGGACATCGATATGGCCGACGCCTCCAAGGATGTGCGCTATGACCTGACCGTGTCCGCGGACCAGCTGAACGCCTACTATCCTGAAGGCACCGATCCCGCAGCCGTGACCGTTGACAGCGACCTGTTCTACAATGCCGTCATTGATGCCTTTGCCGGCAATGTGGCCTCGAAACTGCAATAAGGAGGCTGGCATGCGTATCCTGATAGCTATGCTTGCAATGGCGGGCCTGGCGGCCTGCGAGACCGCAGAAGGCTTCGGCAGGGATGTGTCGAACCTTGGCAATGAAATCACCGAGGAATCACAGGAAGCCCAATAAGTATTGCGGCCTCCCCCGTCCCAAAGGCCCGGTGCAGTGCTGCACCGGGCCTTTTTTCATTCGCATTTCGAGGGCGGGGCCAATTCTCAGGGTGGCAGCGGATACAAGCAATCCAGATCAGACAATGTCTTCGGTGGCCCCCGGCAAGGGCTGTTGCAGTTCTGCCATCTTGCCCGGGTCATGCGGCACCAGAAGTCCGCGCCGGGCCTCGGGGCGGCGCACCTGATTGCGGCTGATTTCCTGCTGCCACCAGGCGGCAGCGCTTGCCGGATCCAGTGCCTCCGCCGGCAGGTCTTCGTGCCACCAGTGCCGGGCCAGCGCATGCCAGAGCTGAGCGATCCGGTCTTGCCGGGTGATCCGCAATGCCGCCTCGGTATCCCAGCGCATAGAGCGCCCGTTGAGATTGGCCGACCCCACCAGCGCAAAATCCCGGTCGGTTATAAGCACCTTGCTGTGCACATAGACCAGCGGCGAGCCCGCCAGGGTCGAGGGCGCATCCCGCGCAGCCATCCGGCGCTGCACAGGGCTGGCGATACAGGCGCGGGATCCGAAGGCGGAACTCACGGTCTCAAGCGCCTCCGCCTGCAGCGCCATGCCATAGCGGGCATCAAGCTCCTGATTGCCATCGAAGGCAACATCTTCCGGCAGGCCGGGAAGGATGAGGATCAGCGACAATTCGGGGTTGCGGCGTGCTGCATCTGCCAGCCCGCGGGCAATGACGCTGGAGCGCAGAAACTGGGTTTCCAGATAAATAAGGCTGCGGGCAGCGGCAAATGCGGCCAGGTGGTCTTCCTCGATTTCGCGAAGTACCGTCTTTGGCGACAGCGCCCAGAAACCTGCACTGCGCGGAACCGACAAGGTGCGGCGGATGTGCTTGCGGGCAGGCGGTGGCCTGCGCCCGGCAATGTCCTCCAGAAAGCTGTCGAGATGATCCGCGGCTTCCTCTGCTTCGGGACCACGCAGCAGCAATTGCACATCCGCCCATGTCTTGAACGCAGGCTGGTCGTGGGTGGTGGTGTCGTACCGGCGGTGGTTCTGATCCAGCCCGCCGATGTAGAGAACCTGGCGGTCGATCACTGCAACCTTTTGGTGATGAGAGACAGGATAGAGTTGCGGCAGACTGCGGTTCGCGGCAGAGGGCCTGAGCCGCCGCGGCAGCTTGCGAAGCTTGCGGATCACAAAAGGTGAAAGCGCCAGCCGCGGCAGCAAGCCGGCCCGTGCCGGATGCAGCGCCGCGGTCACCGACAGGCGCGCAGCCGCTTCCGGCGCAAGCCCGCTGGCAATCTCCCGGGCTTGGGCAAGTGTGTTCTGCGCAGCCGCGTGCAGCGGGGCCGCCATTACCGGGTCAAAATCGCTCACCACCAGACGAAAGCGCACGCCGCGCTGCAGGGCGTCCGCGATCAGTTCTGCCCAGGTTTCCCCCGTCTTCTTCGCGTCCGGACTCAGCAGCTTGGTGGCAAAGTCGAACAGCCGGAAGCTTGCGGTGATTTCTTTTTTAGCCTCAAGCACCGCATGCTCAAAAGCCGGCCAGGCCTGTTCAGCCGTGACCAGAACTGAAAAGTCCGGGCAGCTGAAGCCATCACGCTGCGGGTTCTTCTGCGTCATGATCCTGTTCTTTGTCTTTTGCGGCTGGCGGCTCCGCTCCGGCGGCGACGGGAAAGCCCAGCCGGTAGGTATAGGCCGTCTCTGTCTCGCCGGTGCGCGCGGTGCCGTCAAGCTGTGCCGCAAAAGCCATCATCAGCCGCGCGCCAATGCCGGTGCCCTGAAGGACTTCATCTTCTGCCGCCAGCGGCTGCCCCTTGGTGTTGGTGATTTCAAGCTCCAGCCAGTCCGGCGCTGTTTCTTGCAGGCGGACATCAATCCGCGGGCGTCCGCCATCAGGCACACCCAGATACTTGACTGCGTTGGTCATCGCCTCCGACACCAGCATCGAAAGCGTCACACCCTGATCCTGGGTCAGCGGAACAGGCGCGAGGTCGGTTTCGATCACGATCTCCTGCCCGGCGCCGGCGTTCATCGATCCGATTTCCGAGATCAGCTCCTGGATCAGGTCGCGGCTGTCAACAGTAGTGATATCCGGGTTGGTGTTCAGGCTGCGGTGTATGGTGGCCAGCCCGCGCACCCGGCGCTGCAGCTGCGACAGCATCCGGCGGGCTTCGGGCGTCTGTGCGGTGCGGCCCTGCATGTTCATGATCGAGGCGACCAGCTGGAGGTTGTTCTTGACCCGGTGGTGTACCTCGCGCAGCAGGATCGTCTTTTCTTCCAGGTCCAGCTCGCGCCGCCGTTCTGCCTCGCTCAGGATGGCGACCATCCTGTTGAAGGACTGCTCTGCTTCCTCGAACTCACGCGGCGGGTTGAGGAGTTCCAGCCTCGGGTCTGCACGCTCCCCCAGTGCATAGCGGCGCATTGCGCGGCGCAGCGCACTAAGGTGGCGGATGACCATTTGCTGCAGGCCGAGGACGGCCACGGAAATCCCTGCAAGCCACATCAGGACCGGAAAAGCGATCGTCATCAGGGAGGCGGGGTTTCTGGCCGCGGTCATGGCGTTTTCCACCGGCCAGCTGCCTACAACCGAAACCTGGCCGGGAAGGATACCGCTGACAGCAAAGAACCGTTCGCTGCCTGAACGGTCATCCTCAAAAAAGGTCTCCCCGGTATGCGCCAGCAGGTCCCGCCGCGGCACGGAAACGGGCAGCACTTGAGCCGCCTCCTCTTCCGGCACGCTGGATGAAAGAATTTCGCCCTGCGCGTCAACCGTCACATACTGAATTCCCCGGTCCGGCCAGTTATTGCCGGAACCGGCTGCGGAAACCTTGTGCGGAATGGCGATGGACACATAACCCAGCAAAATGCCGTCGCGCTGCACCGGGCTGGTGGCCAGCAGGAATGAGCCACCCTCCCCCAACAAGTCGCGACCCAAAGCAAAGGACAATTGTGCTGTCTGGCGGGCTTTCAGATACATCCACCGTTCAGACACGTCCCGCGACTTGCCGTCGGATGCGCAAATCATCCGGCCATCCGGCGTGATGAATGCCGCAAAGGTGAACGGGTTCGGGCCTTCCGTGAAAGCTTGCAGAAGACCGCTGCAGGCGCGGCGGTCGTCCAGAACCGGAAGTATAGCCGCCGCGACCCCTTCTGTAGCACCGCCAGCACGCTGCAGCAGTTCGCGTTCCCTGGATGCCGCCCGTTCGGTCTGGTCAAGCAAAGACGCATGCGACAGCCGGGTGGCCTCATCGACAACAGCATTGGTCTGATAGAGCGCGATCAGGCCCAGCGGCAGCAGCGCAAAGGTCATCAGCGCTGCGAGTCGCACCAGAAGCCCCCCCGCCTGCAACCGCGGCATTGAGATCATGCGGCGCTCTGCTGCGCGACGATTCCGGCGGTCACGGTGTCGGTCAGCTCAATCTGACCGTCTTCGTCCAGATCCATCAGCTCAGCCAGACGGGCGCGGGCGCGGTTCACACGGCTTTTTATGGTGCCGGTTTTCACGCCGCACATTTCGGCGGCCTCATCGTAGGAAAAGCCGCCTGCGCCGACCAGCACCAGGGCCTCGCGCTGCTCATCGTTCAACTGGGCAAAGGCAACCTGAAAATCGCGCATGTGAAGCCGACCGTCGTGGTCGGGTTTTTGCGCCAGGTTGCCGGACAGTGCCCCGTCGGCATCCTCGACCTCACGCTTTCGCTTGCGGCGCAGCGAATAAAAGGTGTTACGCAGGATAGTGAAGAGCCAGGCCCGCATGTTGGAGCCTGCTTCGAATTTTTCGATATTTGTCCAGGCCTTGACCAGAGTGTCCTGAACCAGGTCATCAGCGGTGGCGCCGTTCCGGGTCAGGCTGATTGCGAATGCGCGCAATGCGCCCAAGTGGTTGACCAGGTCGTCCCTGGGGTCAGGCTGTATCTCAGTCATTGGAGGTGCTCTCCTCTGACTGCTTTGTCTTTCCCAGAGTCTCTTTTTCCTTCAGCTGCTTCAGCAGGTCAGTGAAGCGGTCCGGCACCGGTTCACTGGCGACCTGTTCGAACGCCCGCTTGAGGTTTTCATCGATTTCGCGGTCGGCCTGCTCATTCCGGGGCCGGGCACGTTGTGGCTGTGTCATGCGATCCATCAATTTTTTGCGCAGTTTCTGGAACCAAACGCGCGGCGGTGCGTATAGTTCCATATATATTGTAAAAAAAAGGAACGTCGCACAATGACCGCTCAATCGGGAGAACTGATCGCCAGCCAGATTGGCGCCAACCTGCCCTATCTGCGCCGCTATGCGCGTGCGCTGACCGGCAGCCAGAGCAGTGGCGACAAATATGCCCTGGCGGCGCTGGAGGCGATCCTGGCAGGGGAGGCCGAGTATGACAGCAACCTGTCACCCAAGGCAGCCCTGTTCCGGGTCTTCCACGCAATCTGGTCCTCCACCGGCGCTCCGGCAGGCGAAGATGAGGACGATTCCGGGCTTGCCGCCAAAGCGCAAAGGCACTTGCGACAGCTGACACCGAACACCCGTGAAGCTTTGCTGCTGCATACCATCGAAGAATTCAGCGCCGCCAGTACCGGCATCATCATGGGGGTCAGTGAAGATGAGGCATCCGATCTGATTTCAATCGCTTACGAGGAAATGTCGCGCGCCACTGCCGGGCGGGTGATGATCATCGAGGACGAAGCCGTTATTGCGATGGATCTGGAGGCGATTGTCACCGGTATGGGCCACAGCGTCACGGGTATCGCCCGCACTGAATCTCAGGCGATGGAGCTTGCATCCAATGCGCCCGCGGAACTTGTGCTCTCTGACATCCAGCTCGCCGATAATTCTAGCGGTATTGATGCTGTGAACGGCATTCTGCAACAACACGGCGACCGCCCGGTGATTTTCATAACCGCCTACCCGGAACGGCTGCTGACCGGGGAAGGCCCCGAACCGGCCTTTCTGATTTCCAAGCCTTATACAGAGGAGCAAGTCCGTTCTGCCGTCAGCCAGGCGATGTTCTTTTCTTCCACAGAAACATTGAAAGTCTGAAGGCTGCTCATCAGTCGTCGAAGTCCTGGCCGGACCGCTCAGCGGTCCGGTTTTCTTCTGTTCTTTGCCAAAAGCCCCCGGCCGCGATTGCAGCCGGGGGCTCTGTTACGCCGTGCACGCACGGCCGCAGAAGAATTCAAGACTATGATTTGGCGATTGCGCGCAGCATCCAGGCGGCCTGTTCATGAAAGGCAGAGCGTGCCGTTGCCAGATCCTCTGTCACGATGTCGCGGCGGCGGCCTGCCAGTTCTGCTAGAGCATGCATGCGCTGTGCAATCCGCTCATGGCTTGCGGCCAGATCCTGCGCCATTTCACCGGCGCTCAGCTCTCCGCTGGGGTCCTCGATCTTGGAGCGGTTCAGCACTTCGTCCATTCGGGATGGCGCCAGATGCCCCAGGGCACGAATGCGTTCTGCCAAGTCGTCGGCCGCGGAGAACATATTTTCATAATGCTCTTCGGTCAGCTTGTGCATCGAGAAGAAGGCTGGGCCTTCCACATTCCAGTGGCAAGCGTGGGTCTTGAAAACCAGACGGTACGTATCTGCGAGCACGTCCGCCAAGCCGTCAGCAATCGGGCCGGTGTCCCTGACACCGGTTTCAACCTTGTCGGGGCTTGGTACGGCGGTCAGTGCGCCAGTCATGTGATACTCCTTTTCTGTTGCAGGTCGCTAACATTGGATAAACGCAGGGGAAGCGGGATTGTTCCGCCCGGCCGGCAAGAGAATGCAGGGATTCTGCATTTGGCTGCGCGCCGCCGTCAGCGGGAAGCGCCGCGAAACAGCCGGACGATCAACGCTGCTGCGAAGAGCAGCAGGAAGATGTAGAACAAGATCTGTGCGATCCCTGCGGAGGCCGTGGCAATGCCGCTGAATCCGAAGATGCCGGCGATGATTGCAACGGCCAGGAAGACAATTGCCCAGTAAAGCATGTCATCTCCTTTCTGTTGCTGGTTTCACCTACCCAACCCGCGGCCACTGGAATTGTTCCAATCCACTGGGAGCACATTTTCCGAAAATCGTTTCGGCCTTCCTGCAGGACGTCGAGCAATGCACTTGCTCAATTGCAAACACGAGAAGGCAGGCGGCTTGAAGCCCCGTCAGATAAGCGGCCGCACATCAGGGGCGGATTCCTCGATCAGCGCCATTTCGGCGAGCGCCGGGATATTTCTGATCTTCAGCATCCCGCTCTGCCATTCCGCCAGCTTGGTATCACGCAGAGCCTTCAGCATCTTGTTAGTGTGCACCAGGGACAGCCCCAGCGCATCCGCCAAGTCCTGCTGGCGGTAGGGCAGCGGCACTGCGTTCTTGACCTCCATCCCGACAGCCTTAAGCCGTTCATAAATCCGAACAAGCGCCCAGGCGATGCGCTGCCGGGCATCTCGCTGGCCGAGCGAGGCAATGGTCTCGCCAAGGAAATGCTCCTCTACCGCTGCAATCCACGTCAGATCGTACGCGCGCTCTGGATGATGCTGAAACAGTTCAAATAGTGCCGACCGGCGGAACACGCAGAGGGTCATGCTGGTCGTGGCTTCGACGGAATGCTTCATCTCGCCCATCAGCCCCGCCTGCAAACCGGCAAAATCGCCCGGGAACAGAAAATTGATTACCTGCCGACGGCCGTTTTCCAAAGTTTTGTAGCGCGTGCCCATGCCCTTGAGGACAGTAAAGAGCTGCGGGCTGTTTGATCCTTCCAGCAGGATAGTCGTGCCTGCATCCACCACCATTTCACCGGTTTTAAAGGATTGAGTGAAGGCGACCTCCTCGCGCGACATTGGCGTGAAAATGGCACGTTTGCGCAACGGGCAGTTCTGGCAGGCGGTCGCAGACATCGTCTTTCCCCTTTGGCTCTATGTCACAGTTTAATGCGCGCGAGGCCCAAAAGTTCCAAAATCGCAGACCATAGGGGGAGCGAAGCAATGGAGCGGCAGAACCGCGAAGGCGCGCATATCTACCTGATTGCGTCCGGAAATTATCTGGTCACCTGCGATATCTGCGACGCCATACTGGACTTTGACCCGGCTGCGGAGATCAGCGTGCACAGGGGCCAGGAAGCGGCGCTGCCGGTCCTGTCGCGCTACCGCAGAATCGCAGTGGCTTTCATGGAGTGCGGCTCCGAAATGGTAGTCCGCTTGAAGATTGACCAGACCGTTCGCAGCCGCGGAGGAAGGCTGGTACTGATGGGCAGTACAGCCGAAAGGGAAATGGAAAGGCAATCCCAGATGCTGCGGTGGCCGGTGCTCTCCAGGCCCGTATCGACGCGAATGATCATGGGGCATCTGATGCCCCCGGACGAGCGGTCTGGGAACAAAACCGGTGTCTGCGGGTTGATATTCTGATTGCTGCTTCCGGCAGCCCCGTTGAAAAGGAGAAACGACATGCTTGGTTGGGCACTTACATTTCTGGTGATCGCATTGGTCGCAGCACTGCTCGGATTCGGCGGCATTGCAGGCGCTTCCGCAGGCATCGCCAAGATCCTGTTCGTCATTTTCCTTATCCTCTTTGTGGTCGCGATGGTTGCGCGCGCTGTGAAGGGCAAGCCTCCCGTGTAAAACCTCTCAAACGCTGCGATCCCGGGGATCTTTCATTCTCCGGAACTCGCGGTGCCGGATGACGGTTATCCGGGGGGAGCCGTCATCCGTCCTGATTTGACCTGAGCCGCGTCGCCGCCGAATCCGCCGACCTGCGCAGACCGCCCCCGTTTCCAGCTCAAACTCACGCTTTGCTCACGCGGCGTTACCCGTCAGGCACTTGCCACCCGGGCCAAGGGCATTAAGGTTGTTCCCGCACTCAAAAATCGGAGACGGCCAAATGCAAGACCTCACTCCCGCCCCGGACCTCAAGCCGGTCTCTGCACAGCCGGACCTGCCGGACAATCCTCCGGGGCTGCACGAGCGGGCACTGCATTTTCTGGCCCGGTTCCTTCCACTTGCCTATTTCCGGCGCCCGCCCAAAATCATCATCATCGACGCAACCAATAGCTGCAACCTGCGTTGCCCGGTCTGCCCTGTGACGTTTGCAATGAAGCGCAAGCGCGGCATGATGAAGCCGCATGTGTTCCGCAAGATCATCGACGACTTCAAGGATCAGCGGGAAAAGCCTGCGATTTATTTCAGCTTCTCTGGTGAGCCGACGCTGCACAAGGACCTGCCCGATTTCATCGCTTATGCGCATGAGAACGGCCACGACACTTACCTGTCAACCAACGCGACCCGCCTGACCCCTGAGATGAGCGAACGGCTGATCCGCTCCGGACTGGCGCGTGTCAATCTCTGCATGGACGGGTTTTCCAAGGAAGCGCAGGAGACCTACCGGGTCAATTCCGACTTTGATGACGTCAAAGCCAGCATTGAGGAATTCCTGAACATCAAAAAACAGATCGGCTCCAAAACTCCGGTTACCGTGCTGCAGACGTTGCTGACCAGTTATTCCGAACCGCAGATGGACGAAATGGAGGCCTGGGCCAAGGAGGCCGGTTTTGACCGGGTCCGGTTCAAAACTTTCTCGATCGGCTCTTACACCTCTGCCGACCAGAAACGCGAGTTTGCCCATTTCCTGCCGCGTCAGAAGGAGTTGCGCCGCCACCCGCGCCACACCAGCCATGCCATGTGCACGGTGCCGCTGTTCCAGTCGGTGGTGTTCTGGAACGGCGATCTGGGACTGTGCTGCATCGATTACGATCAGGTGATTCAGCTGCCCAATGTGGAAAAGGATGGCTTTCTTGCCGCTTACCGCTCTGACGAGGCCGCGCGCGCACGCAAGCGAGGCTTCCTCAAGCAGTTCGGCATCTGCAAGACTTGTTCGTTTTCAAACGCCGAAAACATGGGCATCCGCCGCGACCTGAAGACATAACCCCGGCGGATTTTCATCTTTTTCAAATACTCTGGGGGTGAAGGCCTTCAGGCCTGAAGCCCCCCTCCCCTTTACCGCTGCAGCAGGATCGGGAACCAGTCCTGGCGCAGGCGCTGACCGGGCTGCATATCGTGACCCGGAAACGGCGGCGAGGTGCGGCCCGGGCGCTCCACATAGCGGGCATCGTCGCCCACCAGCCGCAGCGAGAACGCGCGGCGGCGCGACGTGGAGGTATTGCCGCGGGCGCCGTGCAGGATCTTATAGTTGAAGGCCACCGCATCGCCGGGCTGCATCGGGTACTCCAGCACGGTCATGCCTTCGGCATCCGGATCCGGGACCGGCATGTACTGGCCCTCGTCCGGAAAGAAATCCTCTTCCGACACCCAGCGGGTCGGCAGCACTTCTTTCTCCCATTTGTGGGACCCGGCCACACAGCGCAGGGTCGCGTCCTTCACCTCGTCCAGCGGCGACCAGAAGCTTATGGTCTGTTTGCCCTCAACGAAGTAGTAAGGGCCATCTTGGTGCCAAGGGGTCGGCATAGAGGTGCCCGGCTCCTTGACCAGCACATGGTCATGGAACATCTGCACCGAAGTGGATTTCATCAGGTCGGCAGCGACTTCCGCCACGGGCGACTGCTCGATGGCTTCCTGGAACTCAGGAATGCGGGTCCAGTTGCAGTAGTCGTCAAAGAACCGTCCGGTCTGACCCGCCCTTTCGTTGTTCGAGGCATAAGGCCCGGGGTTTTCCATGTTTGCGGCGACACCAGCACGCAGTAGGTCAACCTGGTTTGCGAACAGTCCGCGGATCAGCACAACGCCATCACGCTGAAATTGTTCGACATGCTCCGGGGTGATGAGGGGATGGACCATTGCTGCCTCCGCTGCTGAATGATGCAATTCTGATGCGCCATTCCTGCCGCGGCACAGTCTTAGTTTCAAATCATATCTCCCTAAGATACCCTTCGATCTATGTTATATTTAACTCTGCGCCACTACGAATACATATGCGCCGTGGCCCGGCATGGCAGCCTGTCCGCCGCGGCGGAGGCCGTGCATGTCAGCCAGCCTGCCCTTTCCGCGGCGCTGAGCCGGATCGAGGACCACCTGGGCCATCCCCTGTTCCTACGCCGCCGCGGGGCGGCGCTGGCGATGACGCCGCAAGGCAGACTGTTTGCTGAAAAAGCCCAGGCGCTGCTGGAACAGGCTGCCCTTCTGGAGGATCCCAAAGCAGCAAGCTCCGGTCAGCAGCGTCTGCTGCTGGTCTGTTTTTCCGACCTTGCCCCTTTCCTGCTGGCCCCGGCCCTGAAGGCGCTGCGTTTGGCCATGCCGGAGGTGGAGATCAGTCACCGGGCCTGCGGTTTTGAGCCGCTGATTACTGCCCTGTCCGAAGGTGAGGCGGATCTGGCGATCACCTATGACCTGGGGCTGGACGCGAGTTTCAGCCGGGCGGAATTGCAGCGGCTGTCACCGCATGCGCTGGTGCCGCCAGACCATCCTCTGGCAGCGCATGACGGTATTTCTTTAGCAAAGTTGGCAATGCACCCGCTGGTTCTGTCGCAGGAGGGCCTTTCAGTGCAGCATATGCTGGGGCTGTTCAAGGTCCATGGGCTGGTGCCGCAAATTGCGCACCGGGCGGATTCGCTGGAGCTTCTGCGCAGCTTCGCGGCCAATGGCGAAGGTGTCGGCATCAGCTACAGCATGCCTCCAGGCGGGATGAGCTATGACGGCAAAGCCTTGAGCGCAGTACGGGTCACCGATGCGGGAGCTGAAGAGCCGGTGATTCTGGCCGCACATGCTGACCTGCCGGAGACGTCCGTCGCGCATCAGGCGCATGGCGTTCTGAAAGAGGTGCTGAGCGCCCACCGTTCAGACCTTGCGCAGACGGATCACCACGTCGACTGAGGCGATCTCCATCCCTTCCGGCGCTTCCGGCAGCTTGTGGATCACCAGTTCCTGCGCGGGGGCATCGCTGACGCGGCCCTCATCCTCCCAGAAGAAATGGGGGTGGTCGTGGGTATTGGTGTCGAAATAGCTTTTGGAGCCGTCCAGCGGGATCTCCTGCAGCACGCCTGCATCGCAGAAGGCGCGAAGGGTATTGTAGACGGTGGCCAAAGACACAGCAGCACCGTTTTTCTTGGCCGACTCAAACAAGCTTTCGGCGGTGATATGGCGGTGCTTGCCGTCGCCCACCAGCAATTCGGCAAGCGCAACCCGCTGCCGGGTGGGTCTCAGCCCGGCATCTGTCAGCCAGCGTGTGGCCACTTCTTCGGTGTTTGGCGTCATGAGCAGGTCCTGCGTCGCGTTGCTGACCGTATATATAGGAGCAACACCCCGGGTTTTTCAAATGAAATTCATTCGCAGCTGGCAAGCCTTTTCCGGGGCTTCTGTGGCACAATCAGTGCAGGAAGTGACGCGGGGTACCCTTGCAGGACCCTTTGGCCGGGTGTTACAGGGATCCAGATATATATACACGAACCTCAGGCAGGAGATGCGCCCGAATGGCCGATTACCCCAGCAGCTTTGACAAGGACGATTTGCTGAAATGCGCGCGGGGCGAGTTGTTCGGACCCGGCAACGCCCAGCTGCCGGCACCGCCGATGCTGATGATGGACCGCATCACTGAAATTTCCGGTGATGGCGGCGAACATGGCAAGGGCCATGTGATTGCTGAGTTCGACATCACCCCGGACCTTTGGTTCTTTGACTGCCACTTTCCCGGCAACCCGATCATGCCCGGCTGCCTGGGCCTTGACGGGCTGTGGCAGCTGACCGGCTTTAATCTGGGCTGGCGCGGCTGGCTGGGCCGCGGCTACGCACTGGGTGTGGGTGAAGTGAAGCTTACCGGCATGGTGCGCCCGGACCGCAAGATGCTGACTTACCGCGTGAACTTTACTAAGGCCGTGCAAACCCGCCGCCTGACCATGGGTGTCGCCGACGGTATCGTCGAAGCGGACGGCGAAGTGATCTACCTAGTCAAAGATATGAAAGTGGCCCTGTCCGAAAGCTGATAAGCTTTCCGGCGGGACATAAGTCACAGTAACAGGAGTACGCACATGCGCCGCGTCGTCGTCACCGGTTTGGGGATTGTCTCCTCCATCGGGAACAATGCCGAAGAGGTCACCGCTTCTTTGAAGGCCGGAAAATCCGGAATCGTTGCCAGCCCTGAAATGACCGAGCACGGCTTCCGCAGCCAGGTGGCCGGCACGCTGAAGATCGACGTGGCCGAGCATGTGGACAAGCGCACCCTGCGTTTCATGGGGCCCGGTGCTGCCTATGCGCATATCGCCATGAGCCAGGCGATTGCCGATGCGGGCCTGTCCGAAGATCAGGTGGTGAATGAGCGGACCGGCCTGGTCGCTGGTTCCGGCGGCCCCTCGACCTCTGCCATGCTGACCGCGCATCAGACTGTGCTTAAATCCGGCGCGACCAAGCGGATCGGCCCGTTTGCTGTGCCGAAATGCATGTCCTCAACGATCTCCGCGAACCTGGCGACAGCGTTCAAGATCAAGGGCATCAACTACTCGATCACCTCAGCCTGCTCGACCTCCTTGCACTGCATCGGCAATGCTGCTGAACAGATCATGATGGGCAAGCAAGATGTGATGTTTGCCGGCGGCGGCGAGGAACTGGACTGGACTCTCTCCTGCCTGTTCGACGCCATGGGCGCGATGTCGTCCAAGAAGAACGACGAGCCGGAGAAAGCCTCGCGTGCCTTTGATCAAGATCGTGACGGGTTCGTGATTTCCGGCGGCGGCGGCATTGTGGTGCTGGAGGACCTGGAACACGCGCTGGCCCGCGGCGCCAAGATCTATGCCGAAGTAACCGGCTTTGCCGCGACTTCCGACGGGCATGACATGGTCGCCCCGTCCGGCGAAGGCGGTGAGCGGGCAATGCGCCTGGCGCTGTCGACCCTGCCCGAAGGCCGCAAGGTGGATTACATCAACGCCCACGGCACTTCGACCCCGGTTGGCGATGTCGGCGAAGTCGAAGCGGCCCGCCGGGTGTTCGGCGAAGGCAGCGTGCCGCCGATTTCTTCGACCAAGTCGATGACCGGCCACGCCCAGGGCGCTGCCGGCGCGCTGGAAGCGATATTCTGCCTGTTGATGCTGGACAACGACTTCATCACCCCGTCGATCAACGTCGACACCCTCGCCGAAGGCATCCTGCCGGGCGAGATTGCCACCAGCCTGGTGGAAAACGCCGGCCTCGACTCGGTTATGACCAACAGCTTCGGCTTTGGCGGCACCAACGGCTCGATGGTTTTGAGCAAGTACAAGGGATAAGAGACGATGGCGGGACTGCTGACAGGCAAACGCGGCCTGATTATGGGCGTGGCCAATGACCGCTCCATCGCTTGGGGTATTGCCAAGGCCATGGCGGAAGCCGGTGCCGAATTGGCCTTTACCTACCAAGGTGAAGCCTTTGGTAAGCGGCTGGAGCCGCTAGCGCAGAGTGTCGGTTCGGATTTCATGGTGGACGTCGATGTGACCGACGACGCGTCGCTGGACGCAGCTTTCGAGCAGCTGGCAGGCCGCTGGCCCGCGATTGACTTCGTGGTCCATGCAATTGCCTATTCGGACAAGAACGAGCTGACCGGGCGCTTCCTGGAGACCACGCGGGCGAACTTCAAGAATTCACTGGATATCTCGGCCTATTCCTTCATCGAGGTGGCGCGGCGCGCCCACCCGCTGATGAAGGAGAACGGCGGCACTCTGCTGACCCTGACCTATCAAGGTTCGAACCAGGTGGTTCCAAATTACAATGTGATGGGCGTGGCCAAGGCGGCGCTAGAGTCAGCGACCCGTTACTTGGCCAATGATCTGGGCCCGGAAGGCATCCGCGTGAACGCGATCTCTCCCGGCCCGATGAAAACCCTGGCCGGGGCCGCAATCGGCGGCGCGCGCAAAACCTTCAAGCACACAGCCCAGAACGCACCGCTGCGCGACAATGCGACACTTGAGGCTGTAGGCGGCACGGCGGTTTACCTGGCCTCAGATGCCGGCGCCTGCACCACCGGCGAGATCATCCGGGTCGATGGCGGCTTCCATATCCTGGGGATGCCACAGCCGGATCAGCTGTAAAACCGGCACAAACTGAAATGGAAAAGGGCACCCTCGAGGTGCCCTTTTCCATTTCAGTCGGAAAAATTTCGCCTGTTTCAGCGCAATGAGCGGTCAAGCTCCATATCCAGAACCGCGTTGTTTTCACGAGCCGGATCCACCCAGGCCTTCAGTATGTCATTCTCAGAGATGCGGACGCCGGCAAACTGCTCAGGCGACAATAAAACCAGCCGCTGGTTCGCCATAATCCGCCCGCCCTGGGTATCGCCGATACTCACCTGAACGTAGATCTTGTCCGGTGCAAAAAGGCGGACATAGGGATCCGCAGGTGTGCCGACCTGCTGCACCAAGGCTTGTTCTCTGATCCAGTCCGAACCGATTTCCTGGTATTCCGGCCCCCCTAGTGCAGCAATCGCGCCAGAAATCATCATGCTTGCGGAGAACGCAGTGATCAGCCCGCCCGCTGCCATCTGAAAAACACCCGCGTTTCGCCCGATGTGATCCGGCCAACCGGAAAGCCGCATCAAGGCGCGCCCAGGCAGGTGTACCACCGTGACTTGGTCTCCTGGCTCAACCTCCTCCCACAATGCGATAGGAGCCACGTCCTTAGCCGAATAGATCCGACCGCCCTCGCTGCGTTCAAACTGCAAGTAGTGGTACTTGGCAGGTTTTGCGCGGTCCCGTTCGCCCCTATCGGCATAGCCTTTCTTCAGCCATTTCCCGGTGACCCGAGCATTACATTCGACGCCCGACCTTCTAAGCCTTGCCGCCTTGACGTAGGTCCAGAACCCGAGGTGGAGCAAAATCGCACCAAATGCGCAGGCCAGCACAGCAGCGATAAGCGGCGACCAGTTAAACAGGATGTCGGCGACCGGGTCGCCCTGCTGGTAGATTTCCGCATTCATCCTTGCCAACTCCTTGCGCTCCGTTGCTGGGGACACAGCAGGAGGGCTTCCCGCCATCTCTCAAGCACAAGCAACCACTATTTTTCAGGTTTGTGAGCAGCAGGAGCAGCCGCCCTTCTCGCTCTAGGCAGCCGGAGTTTCGATTGAAACCAGCTCGATATCAAAGACCAGGTCCTTGCCCGCCAGGAAGTGATTGGCATCCAGCGTTACCGTGTCGTCGCTGACTTCGACCACAGTCACTGGCAGCACCTGACCATCAGGGCTTTGCATCTTCAACTGGGTACCGAGATCCAGCGGAATATCTGCCGGAATGCCCTCTCGCGGGATTTCCTGGCGTGCAGCAGGGTTGACCGGCCCATAAGCTTCGGTGCAAGGAATTTCGAGGGTCTTCTTGTCGCCGGCGCTCATGCCTTCAAGACCTGCGTCCATGCCTGCAATCACGTGGCCCGCGCCCACGGTGAACTCCAACGGGTCGCGCCCTTCGGAACTGTCAAAAACGGTGCCGTCCGTCAGCTTGCCAGTGTAGTGGATGCGCACGGTGTCGCCGTTCTTTGCCCCGGTCATGAGATCTCCAATGTGTTACGGGTTGATAAAGGGGTGCAGCCTAGCGCCCGCAGACGCGATGTAAACCCGTATGGGTACAATTTCCTGCTTTGCCCGCTCTCTGCCTTCATGCCAATCTCGCCGCAGGGGAGGACAGAATGCCGATCACCACCTGTATCTTCGACGCCTATGGAACGCTGTTTGATGTCGCCGCCGCCGCCCGGCAGGCCGCAAGTGAACCCGAGTTTCCGCACCTGCAGGACAATTGGGCAGAGCTTGCCAGCCACTGGCGGCTGAAACAGCTGCAATACACCTGGCTGCGCGCCATCACCAATGCTCACGCTGATTTCTGGGACGTGACCCAGGACGGGCTCGACTGGGCGATGGAGGAGGCCGGACTGTCCGGCGACGTGGCGCTGCGCCAGCGGCTGCTGGATCTCTACTGGGAGCTGCAGGCCTATCCGGAAGTGCCCGCGATGCTGCGGGAATTGAAAGACGCGGGCATGAATACCGCGATCCTGTCGAACGGCTCCCCTGCCATGCTCGATGGCGCCGTGCAGTCGGCCGGGCTGGGCGATGTGCTGGATGATGTTCTGTCGGTGGAAACCATCGGCATCTTCAAGCCCGATGCCCGCGTCTATGATCTGGTTGGCAAAAGGTTCGGCTGCGCCAAGGAAGAGGTGCTGTTTGTCTCCTCCAACGGCTGGGACGCGGCTGGGGCCGCCGGCTATGGTTTTGTGACCGCCTGGGTGAACCGCGCGGGCGAGCCTGTGGACCGCCTGCCCTGGAAACCAGCGCACATCCTGACAGATTTGACCACCATCCCAGACCTTGCAAAGGGCTGAACCGCAGATGCCTTTCTTTGACACTTCGGACGGGCTGCGCCTGCATTACACAGACACCGGCGAAGGCCTGCCGCTTTTGTGCCTAGCGGGCCTGACACGGGACGGCCGGGACTTCCGCAATTTTGCACCGCATGCCATGCGGTACCGGATGATTACCCTGGATGCCCGTGGACGCGGGCAGTCGGAGCACGACCCGGACTTCATGAACTACAATGTCCTGCGTGAAGCGCAGGATGTGCTGGAGCTGGTGGATTATCTGGGTGTCAGTCAAGCTGCCATCCTCGGCACCTCACGCGGAGGGCTGGTGGCAATGACACTGGCGGCAATGTCCAAAGACAGGCTGTCGGCAGTGGTCCTGAATGACGTCGGCCCGGAGATCCCGCCTGGCGGCATCGCCCGGATCATGGAGTATGTGGGCCGCCGCCCGGCAGCCAAATCTCATGCGCAGGCCGCGGAAACGCTGGAGCATCTTATGGCTCCTGCCTTTCCGGACGTTCCGGCGTGCCGGTGGCGCGAGGAGGTTGAGACTTTCTACAACCAAGCCCCGGACGGGCTTTCCCTCCGTTATGACCCGCGCCTGCGCGACGCGCTTCTATCGCAAGCCGAAGCAGGCCCGCCGCCGGATCTGTGGCCGCTGTTCATGGCGCTGGACGGCCTGCCTTGCGGTGTGATCCGCGGCGCGAATTCCGACATACTGAGCGCAGAGACCTTCGCGCAGATGCAACGCCGTTTGCCTGGTCTGCAAACGGCGGAAATTGCCAACCGCGGCCATGTGCCCTTTCTGGACGAGGCGGAAGCGCTCACCCTTATTCATTCAGTTCTGGACAGGATCAAATGACCTCAATTGCCATGATTGAAGCCGCGGCTGAACGGCTGAAGGGCCATGCCTGCGTGACGCCGCTGCTGTCTTCACCGTTTCTGGATGAGATTGCCGGGCGGCGCCTGCTGGTGAAGGCGGAATGCCTGCAGCACACCGGATCCTTCAAGTTCCGCGGCGGCTGGTCGGCGGTATCGGCGCTGAGTGAAGAGGAACGCAAGCGCGGTGTGATCGCCTATTCCAGCGGCAATCATGCGCAGGGCGTAGCAGCTGCCGCCAAGGCGCACGGTACGCCAGCGGTGATTGTGATGCCTGCGGATGCACCGCAGCTGAAGATCAAGAACACCCGCGATCTGGGAGCCGAGGTGGTTTTGTACGACCGGGCCGGCGGTGAAAGCCGCGAGACAGTGGGTGCCAAATTCGCAGAGGAGCGCGGGCTGACGCTGATCAAGCCCTATGACGAACCGCTGGTAATTGCCGGCCAGGGCACATGCGGGCTGGAAATTGCAGAGCAAGCAGCAACTGCGGGCATCGCCGAAGCGGATGTGCTGGTCAACTGCGGTGGCGGCGGACTGTCTTCCGGCATCGCCCTGGCCTTGGAAGCCCGCGCACCCGGACTGCGTGTGCGCCCGGTGGAGCCAGAGGGGTTCGACGATGTGACCCGTTCGCTGGCGGCAGATGAAATCCAGCAGAACCCCAACCTGTCCGGGTCCATCTGCGACGCGATCCTTACGCCGCAACCAGGCGAGATCACTTTCCCCATCCTCAGCCGCCTGTGCGGGCCGGGAATTGTGGTCACTGAGGACGAAGCGCTGCAGGCCATGGCGCTTGCTTTCCTGCGTCTGAAGATCGTGCTGGAACCCGGCGGCGCTGCCTCGCTAGCGGCTGCGCTTTTTCATTCAAGCCGGATTGACGGCGATGCAGTCATTGCAGTTGCCACCGGCGGCAACGTCGATGCCGCGCTGTTCCGGGAGGCGCTGTCGCGTTATGCTTGAGACCTGACCGTGCGATTGTCCGCCCGGCAGCCAAGGGGACACGTCATGACACGTTTCACCATCGCTTCGTTCAACGTCAAAAACCTGATCGGCCCGGAGCGGGAATACTACCGCTTTCAAAGCTACACGCCTGAAGAATACGCGTGGAAGGCGGATTGGATGGCCGACCAGCTTCTGACGCTGAATGCCGACATTGTCGGGTTTCAGGAAATCTTCGAGGAAGCGCCCTTGCGGCAGGTGATCGCCGAGGCTGACCGCCGCGGAGCAGAAGCCAATGCGGCCAGCATCCCGGATCCAGCGAAACGCTATCACCGCAAGGCTATTTTTCAGAAACTGGCATACGGCTCCTATGCCGAGGCGGAGCTGGCCTTCGCCCCCAACCTGAATGATACAGGCGAGCCGGGCAAACGGCGGCCCGGGCTGGCGGTGCTATCCCGGTTTGGCTTCGCGGGTGAGCCTGAGGTCATCCAGGACCTGGTACAGCCGTTGAATATTCCGATGGCCTGCCTGGGCGAGGAAGAAGACGCAGGGTTTTATACATTGCGGCGGCTTTCGCGCCCGATCCTTAAGGTGCAGGTGCCGGTTGGGGATCAGGTGATCAGCGTGTTCAACTGCCATCTCAAGTCGAAACTGGGCGAGTACATCAAACCGCAGGGCGCCCCCTACCCGCCTGAAACTGTGCTGACGGCTTATGATGCGGCAGGCCGCGCGATGGGGGCCTTGCGCGCAGCACTGCGGCGCATGGGCGAGGCCTGGGTGCTGCGCCGCGCGGTGCTGGATGAGCTGGAACAGGGCCGCCCGGTTATGGTTCTGGGAGACTTCAACGACGGCGAACACGCGGTCAGCAGCGAGATCATCTCCGGTGAGGTTCCGTTCAAAAACTATACTTGGATGCTGCGCCATGATGCTGAACACGCGGGCGACCGCTACAGCGAGGCTGAGGACGCGCAGATCCAGGAAGCCGTTGATCGTGTGCGTCTGCGTTCAGCTGAAAAGATTTTCCTGAGGAAATCCTTGCGCGATGTGGTCTACACCACTGCTTTTGGTGGCGTGCATGAGAGCATCGATCAGATCTACATGTCCCGCCATTTCGACACGGATTGGCATGGGTCAGTGGGCAGAATGCACTATTACAGCGTCTTCAACGATCATCTGACCGATGGCAGCCACCCGGAAGCTCCGTATAACAAGCTGGCCTCGGACCATGGTCAGATCATGGCGCATATGGAGCTGCATGGCTGAGCACCGCCGATCGCTTTACCTCCCTGCCCCGGCGCGGGTAGACTGCGGCGGAGCAGAAACGAGGTACCCATGCAGATTGCAGACCTGGGCGATGTCCAGCTTCACTACCGCGTAGACGGTGACGCAGATGGCGCGCCCATTGTCTTTGCAAATTCGCTTGGCACCGACCTGCGGGTTTGGGATTCTGTAGTGGAAAGGCTGCCAGCGGACCTGCGCATCATCCGCTATGACAAACGCGGTCATGGGCTGTCCTCTTGCCCGTCTGCCCCCTATTCGATGGGCGCGCTGGTGCGGGATGCGGAGCGGCTGCTGGACCATTTGGAGGTGCGCGACTGCATGTTCGTGGGCCTGTCGATAGGCGGCATGATCGCGCAAGGGCTGGCAGTTAAACGGCTGGACCAGATCCGTGCGCTGGTGCTGTCGAACACCGCCGCCAAGATCGGCACCGCCGAAATGTGGAAAGAACGGGTCAGGACCGTTCAAAGCGACGGCATCGAGGCACTGGCCGATGGGGTGATGGCGCGCTGGTTTGCCCGCGGGTTCCGGTCGGCGCCGGAGCTGCAGCTGTGGCGCAACATGCTGGTTCAGCAATCCCGCGATGGTTACGCGGGCTGCTGCGCGGCGATTGCGGGCACCGATTTCTACACTCCGACCAGCGGGCTGAGATTGCCCTGCTTGGGCATCGCAGGATCCGAGGACGGCTCCACCCCGCCTGACCTGGTGCGCGAGACGGTGAACCTGATCCCCGGAAGCCAGTTCCACCTGATCCGGCGCGCGGGCCACGTTCCCTGTGTCGAGCAGCCAAGAGAATACGCTGACCGCCTGACGGCCTTCCTGAGGGAGACCGGGCACATTGGCTGAGTTTCTTCTTGTTCACGGTTCCTGCCACGGCCCTTGGTGCTGGCGCGATGCGGTCGCGGCGCTGGAGGCCCGCGGCCACACGGCCCGCACTATCAGCCTGCCCGGCCATGCCGACGGGCGCGATCCGGCGGGGGTCACATTGGCCGAAACGGCGAAGGCAGTTGCCGCGGCTTCCACTCCGGACACCGTGATCCTCGGGCATTCCTGGGGCGGTTTTCCCATTTCTGCAGCCGCAGGGGCGCATCCAGAGCGATTGAGCGGGCTGATCTACCTTTGCGCCTATCTGCCGGTCAGCGGCATGTCCCTTATCGGCATGCGCAAGGCAGGGCCCCGGCAGACCCTGGAAGGCGCAACCCGGAAGAACGCGGCAGGCACCGCATACAGTCTGGTGCCGGAGACCACGCCGGACCTGTTCTATCACGACTGCCCGGCCGAGGCGGTGCGCTTTGCCATGGAAAACCTCTGTGAACAGCCAATCCTGCCGCAGGACACGCCGGTCCACCTGAGCGAACGGTTCGAGGGCGTTCCCAAGGCCTACATCCGCTGCACCGAAGACCGGGTCATTCCGCCGGAATACCAGGCTCAGATGGCGGCCCGCCTGCCGCCAGGGCGGGCACATGATATGAACACATCCCATTCGCCCTTCTTCGCCCACCCGGAAGGTCTGGCAGAGCTGATGGGGCAGATTGCAAAGGACTTCTGATGGCAGGTTCTGTCTTTGACAGTCAAATCTATGGCGGCCTATTCAGCAGCGGCGAGGCCAGCCGCCTGTTCTCGGACAGCGCCGAAGTGCGCGCCATGCTGCTGGTGGAGGGCGCGCTGGCCAAGGCGCAAGGCGAAGCAGGTGTGATCCCTCAGGAAAGCGCGGCTGCGATCGGGCGGGCCGTGGTCGAGATCGCCATCGACCCGGGTGTTCTGAAACGGCCCGCGGGGCAGAACGGTGTGCCGGTTCCGGGGCTGGTGGCCGCATTCCGCGAAGAAATGAAGGCGCCCGAACATGCGCAATATGTGCATTGGGGTGCGACCTCGCAGGACATCATGGACAGCGCCCTGATGCTGCGGCTGCGCCAGGCGCTGGCGCTGGTCGAGGCGGACGTAAAGGCCGCGGTGCTATCGCTTGGCGGACTGGCCAAGGCGCATGCGGAGCTGCCGATGGCCGCCCGCACCTACGGGCAGCATGCAACCCCTACCAGCTTCGGCGCGGTGGCGGCGGCTTGGGGCACCCCGCTGCTGAACCTGCTGGAAGAGCTGCCCGGATTGCGGCAATCCTGCCTGATGGTGTCCCTGTCCGGCGCGGCGGGCACGTCCAGCGCGCTGGGAATGAAGGCGGCAGAGGTGCGCGCCGCCATGGCAAAGGGGCTGGCCTTGCAAGATTCGGGGAACAGCTGGCACACCGACCGCACACCGGTGCTGCGCATCGCGGACTGGATGCTCCGCGTGAACCTTGCCTTTGGCAAAATCGGCGAGGACTGCATTGCGCTGGCGCAAAGCGGGGTCCAGGAGATATCGCTCGGCGGAGCCGGCGCCTCTTCCACCATGCCGCAAAAGCAGAACCCCGTGTCCCCATCGATACTGGCGGCGCTGGCCCGGCAGGGCAGCGGCTTGTTCTCTGTCCTTCAGGGCGCCTCTATGCAGCAGCATCAGCGCGACGGTGCGGCCTGGTTCACCGAATGGATGTGCCTGCCGCAGATCGTTCTGGGCGCGGCAACTGCCGCAAGAGCAGGCAAGGAGCTCTGCGCGAGCATTGCACCACGCGCTGAGGCCATGGCGGCTGCGCTGTCGTCCGGGCTGGGCCTGATCCACGCCGAAGCGCTGAGCTTTGCCCTGGCTGCGCAAATGCCGCGGCCCGATGCCCAGGCGGCCGTCAAAACCTTGTGCCAGGAGGCTCAGGCCTCGCAAACCCCGCTGCGGGATCTAGTGGCGCGGGACTATCCGGACCTGGATACGGATGCCTTGTTCGACCCCGCCAGGCAGATGGGCCATGCGCCATGGGAGGCCCTTCAGTTCAGCAAGAAAACGGGCAGCCTGCGCAATCCCTGACAGGATTGCGCCCGGTTGCGCGCAGGGCGTCTTCCGTAACGTTACAACGCGTCCCGCCCTGCGCATTCCCGCTTGATGCAACCACCCCGGCGCGTCACCCTGATTGCAAACGGGGAGGATAATCATGCAAACCATCAAAGCCGCTGTCTGCCATGAATTCGGCGCTCCGCTGGTCATCGAGGACGTGCAGCTGGCGCCGCCTGGCATGGGTGAAGTCGAGGTCACGCTGGACGCGGTTGCAATCTGCCACAGCGACATTTCCTTTGCCGAAGGTGCCTGGGGCGGGCATCTGCCTGCGGTTTACGGCCACGAGGCCGCCGGGGTGATCACCGGGATCGGCACAGGCGTGCAAGGTTTCAGCGCTGGCGATTCCGTTGTGGTCACATTGATCCGCAGCTGCGGCACCTGCCCGTCATGCTCGAGCGGCAGGCCGGTGATTTGCGAAACGCCCTATGACACAGCCAACGGTCCGTTGAAGACGGCCAGCGGCGAACCGCTGGACCAGGCGATGGCTTGCGGCGCCTTTGCCGAGAAGGTGGTGGTGGACCAGCGTCAGATCGTGAAGATCCCGGCAGAAATCGGCAAGGACGCGGCGGCGCTGATCTCGTGCGGGGTGATCACCGGAGTGGGTGCGGCTGTCAACGCGGCCCGGCTGCGCGCAGGCCAGGACGTGGTGGTCATCGGCGCAGGCGGCGTAGGCCTCAACGCCATTCAGGGCGCCCGTATTGCTGGCGCCCGCCGCATCGTCGCCGTCGACATGAATCCTGGCAAACTGGAAACCGCCAAGGAGTTTGGCGCCACCCACGGTGTGCTTGCCACCGTAGACAATCCGTGGAAAGCGGCCCATAAGGCTCTTGGAGGACGCGGCGCTGATGCGGTTCTGGTAACCGTCGGAGCCATTCCCGCCTACGACCAAGCGCCGCGGTATTTAGCCCGCGGCGGCAAAGCGGTGCTGATCGGCATGCCGCATTCCGGCGCCAAGGCTGCCTACGAACCAGTTGTTCTGGCCGCAGTGGGTCAGGGACTGATCGGTTCCAAGATGGGGGATGCGGTGATCCAGCGCGACATTCCGTGGATGGTGGATCTGTATCAGCAAGGCCGTCTGAAACTGGATGAACTGATCTCCGGCCGCTGGTCTCTGGAGCAGATCAATGAAGCAATTACCGACACCAAGTCCGGCAACGCGAAGCGGAACATCATCATCTTCGACCGGAGCGGCACCGCAGGCTGAAGTGGTGCGGGGAAGATCATGGAAGTCATCGCCTGTACCGTGGGCGCTTTTTCACCACCTGCCAATGGCCGTCCTACCGCTCCCATCAGATTTGATCTTTGCAGGCGCGACTACGCTCATTGCTGGGCCTTCACCGGTGGCTCTCCGCCGAAACCGGAGTGAAACTCAACTGCTGGATGACCTGGACGCCATTGCAAGGCAAGCTGTGAGGAAACAGCAGGAAATGAAGCAGTGCCACCGTCAAAGAGTGACGGCATCCCGCCGGAAGCCACCATGCAGGAAAGTGCTGCAGCCGCAACGGCTTTCCTGAAAACTCTCGCGCATGAGGGTAGGCTTATGATCCTTTGCCATCTGAGCGCTGGGGAAAAATCAGTCAGCGAACTTGAGAAGCTTTTGGAATTGCGCCAAGCAGCGGTGAGCCAAATGCTGGCCCGGCTGCGAGAGGACGGGCTCGTGAAAGCCCGGCGCGATGGCAAAGCCGTGTTCTATTCTCTGAATAACGGCAACACAGAAGAGATAATTACCCTGTTGTACAAACAGTTCTGCGATGGCGGGTGAAAGGCCACCTGCTTAGCTGTCCCCATTCAAGGCAGCGATTTGAAGAACGGTTCCGTCATGGGTTCTTGGCTTGCGCAACCCCATCCCCCGCAGAGGCCAGCGGCCTTTGACGTTTCAGTCGCAAGGAAGCGGCCGGGAAAAGCCGCTCCGCTGGTCAAATATCCTCGGCCCTGACCTTCTGTGCCTGGACTCCAAGACCTTCGATCTCCAGGCGCATCACATCGCCGGCCTTTAGGTAAACTGGTTCAGGCTTGGCTCCCATTCCGACCCCCGGCGGAGTTCCGGTTGCAATTACGTCACCGGGGTGCAACGTCATCAGCTGGCTCAAATGTGAAACGATCTGCGCAACAGTAAAAACCATTCTACTGGTGCTGCCCGTCTGCCGCCGAGTGCCATTCACATCACAGGTCAGCCAAAGGTTTTGCGGATCCGGAACTTCATCCCTGGTCACAAGCCAGGGTCCCGCCGGCCCGAAAGTGTCGCAGCTTTTGCCCTTTGTCCATTGCCCCGTCAGCTTGGTTTGGAAATCCCTTTCCGACACGTCGTTGATCACGCAATAGCCTGCAACATGGTCAAGCGCGTCAGTCTCGGTCACGTATTTCGCCTTGGTGCCGATTACCACGCCCAATTCAACCTCCCAGTCAGTGGCGACTGAACCGCGGGGGAGAATTACATCATCGCAAGGCCCGCAGATCGACGATGTTGCTTTAAGAAACAGGATCGGGTGTTCTGGAAGATCCATGCCCATTTCTTCGGCATGATCAGTGTAATTAAGACCGATACCGAGAAACTTACCAGGCTGTCCGACGCAAGGGGCAAGGTCCGGCTTCCCATCCACCAGCGGCAGTTTATCCGGGTCCAAAGCGGCTAACCGGGCCAGCACACTGTCGCTTAGAGCCTCTCCTGCAATGTCAGGCACATGGACGGACAAGTCCCGAATGGCGCCAGAACTGTCCAATAGCCCCGGGCGCACCTCTGGGCCCGAACGGTATCGCAGAAGTTTCATTTCAAGTTTCCCTGCACGTTCATCGGATCAATTGGACACGTAACCAGCCACAACTTGCAGAAGTTTAAAAGCTGTCGATGCGTCGTTTTCGACAACTGCCAGGAACTCCTCTTCGCCGATCCGCAAGCACCGCAAATCGCTGGCAGCAACCATACTAAGTGCACGCGATTCCTGGCGGATCAGTCCCAGTTCTCCAACCAGCCGGCCTGGTCCAACTTGCGCAATCAGCCGATCCTCGCGCCCCTCTTGCGGCAGCAGAAGATCCGCCTCACCCGACAGGATCATGTAAGCACCGTCTGAAGCCTCATCATCCTTGAGGAAAACCACCTCACCTGCTTTGGCGTCGTACCAGCGCGCACCAAAAGCCAAGAGGCGCAACTGCCGGCGGTTCAGGCCTGAGAAAAGTTCCGTCTGCTCAAGAGCACGAAGCTTGCGCGCCAGATCCTGGCTGGCCGCGCCGTCTTCGGCAGCCTCCGCCTGAGCCTCATCACTCACCAGCCTGCCTTGGCGCAACTCAAAAAAGACATCAAAGACGTCCGGACTCTGAAACCCCGGGGCCAGATAGATCAGTGTCGTGTCCGGCAGAAGTTTTCGCAGGTTCTTGTGTACTGCAACGCGGGTTTCCAGATCATAGCTCGCCATCGCGGAGTCGAGGATCAGGATGTCAGGGCGCTTGATCGTCGCCCGGCAGAAGGCGAGCGGTTCTGCAAAACTGGCAGCCAGCCCTTGCCCGCCAACGGCTATGGGCATGTCGAAGATCAGCTCCACCACCTGATCACGCAAACCTTCACGAACCATCAGGTCCGAAACCAGTTTGCGCACTTCGTCGCCCTTGGCGCCCGCGGCATCGGAGATCTTGCCGAACAGCGCATTCTCCAAGACCGTGAGACTGGGTGTAATGGCGTTCTGCTGAAAGGGCACAAAGCCCGTGCCCAAGGACTTCAGCAGCCCGTCTCCGTGGCTGCGGCGGAAACCGAGGATACGTTCCTTCATATCATCTTCAAAAGCTGGTCCAATCTGCTCGGCTGAGATGGTGAAGGGCACGATCAACAGCTGTGCCAGTTCTTCCCGGCTAAGCGAAGATGCTTCAGCAGAGCCGGACCGGTCGACCAGCGTCAGCGCGGTCTCATAAGCCGCAACATCCAGACCGAGCTTACGGAAAAGCGGATGGCCGGTTCCATCCACACCAAAGATCTGCCGCAGCATTTCAACAACGTCGCGGGTCAGCGCGACCAGGCTTTCATCGAGGCCCAATTGCTTCAGCTGGTCCAGAAAATCTCTTTGCTGGTGGAGTATCTCGCCGGTCAGTGGCTCGTGAGAGGCCGCGAACAGCAGGTTTTCGGCAACCGGCAGGGCCGGATTGTAGCTCTCTGGGTCCAGGAAATGCACATGTACATCCAGCCCGGCATCCTCGATCGCCTCACGCACCGCTGGGCGCAACTTGACCAGTTGCTCTGCCAGTTCCTTATGTGCAGCTTCTTCGAACCGCTGCTCAATGCCCCGCCGGAACAGGGCGGTGTCCGAGCCGATCCCCTCCACCACTTTCAGCCACCAGCCCCTTAGCTCTGCCTCACTGGAAAATCCGGCCAGCTTGGGGTCCAGCCAAGGCGCGTCGAATGGATCCGGGCTGTTCCCTGCCTGAATGGCGACTTCCAGCTCATGCTGATTTTTCGAATCGCCCTGAGGGCGCATCCGCATCGGCATCATAACGTTGTCGCCAAAGGACCCCTGAAACAGAACCGGCCGCGAGGTGGCGTAGCCAATTCGGGCTGCGACCACGGCCTGATGCAACCCGCTCAAATCCTGTTTTGCCACCGTAACAGTTCCTGAGGTCGGCAGAATTTCCCGCGTCAGCAGCTCCGCCAGTGCCCTGCGGTCTTCTTCGGACGGCGCCGCGATTCCGATCACCTGCCCGGCCGGAAAAGTTGCACTCAGTTCCTCCAACACCAGGTTGCCATCAGTGTCGCGCACGGTAACGGAATCGAGCAACACATCTCCGGAAAGGTGCTGCAGTTCGACTGGGTCTCCTGTGAGCAGCGCTTCGTCCACCATCCCCTGCGGGGCAAAACGTTCAAGGATCACTTCCCAGCGCAAGCTCATGTCCTGTGTCTGGTTGTAGTAGGCCAGAAGCTCCTTCCAAGGGGACGCCAGATCCTTATACGCGGCCAACGCCGCAACCAGCGCCCCGAGCGAAACCTTGCCCTGCAGTACCAGGTACCCGCCGACCGCGTAGAAGAAGAACGGCGTCAGCTGGGTAATGAAGTTGTTGAGAAACTTCATAAAGAATTTTTTCTGGTAGATCTGGAAGCGGATATCGTAAAGCCGACCAAGGCGGGCCGTGATGATCGCCATCCGGTATCGCCAGCCGCCGTTTATCCTGAGCGTCGAAGCACCGGCTGCGCTTTCCCCGATTTCGGTAGCCAGCGACCGCACCTGCTTGATGCGTTTCTTGTTAAGGAGGTTGATCTGCCTCTGAAGCATCGGAATCAGCCAGCCCTGCAGCGGGATCAATGCAATCGCCGCCATTCCAAACCAGAAGTTCTGCAGGAACAGGAAGAACAGGATGGTCAGCATCTGCCCGGCTTGCAGTACCGGCTGACTGACGGCGTCCCCCATCAGGCCGCCCATCGGCTCAGACTCTGATGTGACCATCGACACCAGTTCACCCTGGCTCACCCGCTCAAAATAAGGCTGCGGGAAGCGCAAAACACGGGCAATCAGCTGATACCGGAAGCGGCGCAGCATCCGCTCCGCCAGCACCCCCTTCATAGTATTGATCCGCATCTTCAGCAGACCGTGGCACAGCACCGATACCAGAAAGGCGCCGCAGAGAATCCAGAGAAATGTCAGCTGATCAAAACTCTGGCCCAGCACCGTGATGGTCGAACTCTCGGCACCAATCGCGTCGTTGATGATCCGTTTCGGCAGCTCAAGCGTCAGGTAGAGCAGCGGAAACAGGCAAGCTGTCACGACAAGCAGCACCAGCTGGTCGCGTTTCGAGTATTTCCAGATGAAGCGGAACAGAGAGCGCTCGATGGGAAAGCTCCGTAATTGGCGGCATCAGGCAAGGATTTTCTATGGTTAGCGCGGTTTGGCCGGCACAGGCAATGGGCAGAAACCGGCCTAATCCCGTTACGGCACCCTGCAGTTGCAACATTTGCCAGATGGCAAAAAATCCGTAAGGTGCCAGCCAAGTGTACTTTCAGGAGGCTTATTGGTTTGCCGGAATATGTAGGATCCGTGCTGCTGCTACTCTGCGCCCTGCAGGTAAAGCACCTGTTTGCCGATTTTTTCCTGCAGACTCCCAAAATGCTTTCTGGCCGCTGCGCTTATGTGCACATGGGGCGGGCGCAGCATGCTGGCGTCCATATTGCCGGTTCGGCAATCATTTTTCTGCTGTTTGGCGCTCCTCTGAGCTTTATTTTCGTGCTCGCGGTTTTGGAGTGGCTGGTGCATTTCCACATCGATTTCGGCAAAGCCCGCTTTTCCGAACGTAAAAAACTTAATCCGCAGCAGCCAATGTTCTGGCAGGCCATGGGATCGGATCAGGCACTGCACCAGCTGACATATATAGCTATGGCCTGGGCTTGGGTAAAATACGCAGCAATTTGAGAAGCTGCTACAGAAACGGCCCCCTCCCAGCGCGTTCTCCGCACAAAAAAGTCACCGTTGAATACTTTGGCTCTGTTGCAAGATAGGTCGTGTTAGTGACGAGATGTTCAAGGCACCACCGGTATGTCCCGCTTTATCGTGCGCAGAACAACGTTCGTCTGCGCGCTGGCGACCGCAGGCAATCGGAACAGGAAAGTTTCTAGAAACCGGTTATAAACATCCAGATCCGGAGCCAGCACCCGCAGATGATAATCCGCTTGGCCGGTTGTAGCATAGCACTCCTGCACCAGCGGGTTTGTTTCAACGGCGCGGATGAACTCAACCAGCTTGTCCGGGTCGTGGCGGGTCAGATGGACATGCACAATTGCTTGAAAACCGAGCCCCATTGCCGGTGCATTCACCACCGCACCGTAGCGTTCAATGATGCCCTCCTCTTCAAGTGCCCTGACCCGGCGCCAAAGGGCAGACGGCGACATGCCTACGGCCTCTGCGAGATCAGCATTAGAAATACGGGAATCCTCCTGAAGCAGCGTCAGGATACGGCGGTCTCGGTCGTTGATATCCATTTTCCGGTCACTTTCCCCGCTTCACAGCTTAACGAGGGGTAACTTAACCACAAATCACCGCAAAACCAACAAATCGGGCAAATCTTTTCATACTTTCAGGATTACTTTTCCGAAAACCACATATTCCGCGCAAGGATTCCGCCGCGATGACCAAGCTGAGCCACGATTTCCGCAGCTATAAGCTGGATGACCGTTACGACTTGACCAAGGGCCGGGTGTTTCTGACAGGCACCCAGGCGCTGGCCCGGGTAATGCTTGACCAGGCCCGCCGCGACAAGGAAACAGGCCTTAATACTGCAGGGTTTGTCTCCGGCTACCGCGGCTCGCCGCTGGGCGGGGTAGACCTGGAGTTTTGGCGCGCCAAGGAACGGATGCAAGAAAACCGCATCAAGTTCATGCCCGCCGTGAATGAAGATCTAGGCGCTACCGCTGTCCTGGGTGCCCAGCAGGCCATTCTTGACCCCCATTGCGAGGTCGAGGGCGTATTCTCCATGTGGTACGGAAAGGGGCCGGGGGTTGATCGCTCCGGGGATGCGCTGAAGCATGGCAACGCTTACGGATCGTCGGCAAAAGGCGGCGTGCTAGTCGTCGCCGGTGACGACCACGGCTGCGTAAGCTCGTCGATGCCGCACCAATCGGATGTGGCCTTCATGTCCTGGTTCATGCCGGTTCTGAACCCGGCGGATGTGTCCGAATACCTGACCTTCGGCGAATACGGCTTTGCCCTGTCGCGATACTCAGGCACTTGGGTCGGCTTCAAAGCAGTGTCGGAAACCGTGGAGAGCGCGCGCTCGGTGGAGCTGCAGCCGGACCGCCAATTCATTTACCCGGAGCTGCCTGATTACCCCGGCGGGCTGCATATCCGCCGCGCCGACCTGCCCTCACCCGAGATCGAAACCCGCATCCATGCTAAGCTGGAGGCGGTGCGCGCCTTTGCCGAGGCAAACCCGATCGACAAGCGGATCTATGACATCAAGGACGCCCGTTTCGGCTTTGTCTCCACCGGCAAGGGCCACCTGGACCTGATGGAGGCCCTGCGCCTTCTGGGGCTGGACGAGGCCGGCTGCCGCCGCCTGGGTATCGACATCTACAAGGTTGGCATGGTCTGGCCGCTGGACCGCACCGATGCGCTGAAGTTCGTGAAGGGCAAGCAGGAAGTTCTGGTTGTCGAAGAAAAGCGCGGCATCATAGAAAGCCAGTTCAAAGAAAACTTCTATGACTGGCCCGGCAGCAAGCCGGAGAAGATGGTCGGCAAATACGACAGCCAGGGCGAGCCGCTGATCCCGTGGACCGGTGAGCTGAGCCCGCTGCTGCTAGTGCCCATCGTGGCGGCGCGGCTGGACAAGTTTTTCCCGGAAGAAAACCTTCCGGCCAAGGCCGCTGCGCTGACGGCTGAGCCGCCGAAAGTGCTGAACGTGCCCGGCGCCACCCGCACGCCCTATTTCTGCTCCGGCTGCCCGCACAACACGTCTACCAAGCTGCCGGAAGGCTCCAAGGCGTTTTCCGGCATCGGCTGCCATGTGATGGCCAGCTGGATGGACCGCGAAACCGCAGGCTATGCCCAGATGGGCGGTGAAGGCGTGCCGTGGACCGTTGCCTCGCAGTTCAATGGAAACAAGCATGTGTTTCAGAACCTCGGCGAAGGCACCTGGTATCACTCCGGTTCGCTGGCGATCCGGCAGGCTGTCGCGGCAGGCACCAATATCACCTACAAGATCCTGTATAACGACGCGGTGGCGATGACCGGCGGCCAGCCGGTGGACGGGCCAGTCTCAGTCCATGGCATCGCCCAGACTTGCCGTGCCGAAGGTGTGCAGCGGATTGCCCTGATCTCAGACAACATCGGCAAGTTCAGCCATGGGGACTTCCCGAGCGGCACCACCTTCCATGACCGTGCGGAACTGGACACGGTCCAGCGTGAACTGCGCGAGATCCCCGGCGTCACCGTGCTGATCTACGAGCAGACCTGCGCCACCGAAAAACGCCGCCGCCGCAAGCGCGGCAAGATGGAGGACCCCAAGCGGTTTGCCTTCATCAACGATCTGGTTTGCGAGGGCTGCGGCGATTGCTCGGTTGAATCCAACTGCCTGAGCGTGGAGCCGAAAGAGACGCCTTTCGGACGCAAACGAAAGATCAACCTTTCCACCTGCAACAAGGACTTCTCCTGCCTCAACGGCTTCTGCCCCAGCTTCGTCACCGTCGAGGGCGCAACCCGGCGCAAGAAGAAGCCTGCCGGGCTGGACGCCGCCAAGCTGGCAGCCCAGCTGCCCGCCCCGGACCTTCCCTCCCTGGCAGAGCCGTTTGACCTCCTCGTCACCGGGGTGGGCGGCACCGGCGTTGTCACCGTTGGGGCACTGATCACCATGGCCGCGCATCTGGAGGGCAACGGATCGAGCGTGCTGGATTTCACCGGCTTTGCCCAGAAGTTCGGCACAGTGCTGAGCTACATCAGGCTCTCGAAGTCTCCGGAGACACTGAACCAGGTGCGGATCGACCAGGGCGGCGCTGATGCGGTCATCGGCTGCGATGTCGTCGTCAGCTCGGCGCCCAAGGCCTCGGTTCATTACCGTGCGGGCACACGGGTAGTACTGAACCGTGCCGAGATGCCCACCGGCGATCTGGTTCTGCGGCGCGATGCCGACCTGATGGCAGGGGTGCGAGAACGGACCATCGCCGACGCTGTTGGTCCGGGCAACCTTTCCGGCTTCGACGCCAACGAGGCCGCGGAAACGATGCTGGGCGACGCGGTCCTTGCCAACGTCATGATGCTGGGCTTTGCCTGGCAAAAGGGACTGGTGCCGGTCAGTGCCGGTGCTTTGGACCAAGCTATCGAGCTGAACGGCGTTGCGATCGAAAAGAACCGCCTCGCTTTTGCCATTGGCCGAGCCATGGCTGCAAACCCGAAGCTGGTTGAGGAGATATACAAGGAAACTCCAGACAAGGACGAAACGCTGACGGAACTGGTCGAGCGGCGTGCAACCTTCCTGACCGGATACCAGGACACCAAATATGCCGCACGGTTTCAGAAAACGCTCGCCCGGTTCAGCGACGCCCTTCCGGCGCAGGCGCAGGAACAGCTGGTCGAAGCAGCAGCCCGTTCCCTGTTCAAGCTGATGTCCTATAAGGACGAATTTGAGGTTGCACGCCTGCTGACCAGCGAGAAGTTCCGTCACCAGATTGAGGACGAATTCGAGGGTGATTTCACGGTCAAATACCACCTCGCTCCGCCGCTGCTGAGCCGCAAAAAGGATAGCCGCGGCCGGCCGCTGAAACGCTCATTTGGCCCTTGGCTGCGCCCGGCTCTGAACCTGCTGGTCAAGGCACGCCGCCTGCGCGGCACCGCCTTCAACTTCTTTGGCTACCACGAGGAAGCTCGCCTGCACCGCGATCTGCTGACGTGGTACGAGGCCGCGCTCAGCAAGATTGCCCAGCGCTACACGCCTGGCACCCATGACGCCTGCATGGAAATCCTGCAAGCGCCGATGGAAATCCGCGGTTACGGCCCGGTGCGCCTGGAAGCCGCCAGGAAAGTCCGAAATGCAGCGGATGAGGCGCTGCTCAGCCTGTAAAACCAGCCATCACAAGCCGGCACTGGGGTATCAGATGTCCCAGTGCTGGCGCGTGAACTCAGTAAAGGCCTCGATCTCCTCAGCCAGCGGCTCGCGCCCGGTGAACACCTTGAGGTATTCGGGCGTCACTTCCAGCCGGTGGGCATGGCTTTCGTTCGGATCCGCCATGTCATAGCCCAGCTGCATGTAATACAGCACTTTGGCACGGGTCATTGCCTCCCGTTCCGGATAGCCATAGCGGGCAAACATTGCCGTCAAAGCTTCCAGCCGGCGCCGGTCGGAGCGGTCCAGCAGGCTGCGCACCTTGCCAGAGCGGCGCGACCAGTCCCGCACCGCAAAATCTAGGGCGGTATTGAACAGGTTGGGGTTGGTGATGCAGTGAAAGACGTTCAGAACCGCCCCGGTAATGGTTTCGGCCGGCGCCTCGGCCTGACGCACCATGCCCGCGGTGTTGGTCTGCTCCCAGGTTTTCAGAAGCGCGTCCAACAGGTCCTGGCGCGACTTGAAGTACCAGTAGAACGAGGATCTCGAAACCTGCATACGCTCTGCCAACGCCAGCACCTTGACCTGTTCCACCCCGTCAGAGATCAGCACGTCCATCGCCACGTTCAGCCAGTCGTTGCGGGTGACTTTGATATTACCGACTAGCGGCTCTGCCTCTGGATCATCCCGGTGCAGAACAGGTTTTTGCGCCATTTGCGGCCTTTCGTAGCGGTCTCTCGTTCCGGGCCATCCTATTCCGCTACCACCGCGCGCGCCAACCTGTCAGTCATGTCCGCCATGATTTGCGGTTGAAACTAAGTGGCAACAGCGACACACCGCAAATGCGGCTCCGAAGATCCATCTCCTCAGGCGGCAAGAGCCTTCCCTGACGTCATTGTGACCTCTTTTTTCCGATTGCTAGCGCACCCGGCTGGACGTCCTCGCCAATCTTATGAAGGCTGGCTGCAATGCATTTCCCGCCCCAGACCGCATTCAGCAGCCTGGGCGATTTCCCCTTGCAAAGTCGGCATCTGGCCAAATGGGGTTTGACTAAACGGCCTTCGGCGCGCGAAGGTGTTGAAAAAAACAGGGGAAAACACAATCTCATGAGCGCCTTGAACCAGCTGGGCGGGCAATTTTGAATGCGTCCGCTGCTGTCCGTTGAAAACCTCAGCATCGGGTTTGGCAAGGGAGACTCCGTTGTCAAGGACGTCAGCTTTGCCGTCCAGCCCGGCGAAACACTTGCCTTGGTTGGGGAAAGCGGCTCAGGCAAAACGATTTCCTGCCGAGCGGTTCTGCGCATTCTGCCAAAAGTGGCGCAGCTTCGTTCTGGACGGATAATTCTGGAGACCCGGGGCAAAAAGCTGGACCTCGCCACGCTTGACGAACGCTTGATGCGTGACGTACGCGGCAATACGGTCTCTATGATATTTCAGGAGCCGATGCGGTCACTGTCGCCGTTGCACCGGATCGGAAATCAAGTATCCGAAGTCCTCTGGCTGCATGGACGTAAATCTGAACGTGAAGCACGCAATGTGGTTCTTGAGTGTTTTGAACGTGTCGGGTTTCCTGAGCCAGAACGCACCTACCGCTCCTACCCGTTCGAGCTTTCGGGGGGAATGCGCCAGAGGGCGATGATAGCCATGGCAATGGTTGCCAAGCCTGACCTGCTGATTGCGGATGAGCCGACCACAGCACTGGATGTAACTACACAGGCGCAAGTGCTGGGGCTGATGAAGGATCTGCAGCGCGAAACTGGAATGGCGATGATCCTGGTTACCCATGATTTGGGTGTGGTTGCCAATATGGCTGAGCAAGTGGTGGTGATGCACAAAGGCAGGGTCATGGAATCCGGGCCTGCCGAACCGATGCTCCGCGCACCGGCACACCCATACACCAAGGCATTGTTCGACGCCGCACCAGAGATTCCGGATGCAGAAGTTGTCGCCATCCCGCCTTCGCGCGATGACCTGATCCTAGAGATGAAAAGCGTCTCTAAAACCTATACCCTGCGGGCAGGCAAAGGCTGGAAGGCCCCGACACTGATCCATGCTTGCCGGGAAATCGACTTGCGGGTGACCCGCGGCGAGACGCTGGCAATTGTGGGAGAGAGCGGCTCAGGCAAGACAACAGCCGCCCGGATTGCCTTGGGGGCGGAGCCTCCCGATCCCGGTGGCGAGGTTCTGTTCCGGCCAGACCCCAGCCGCCCCACTGTCCCAGTGCATGACATGGACCGGGAATCGCGGACGGCTTTTCAGAAACAAGCTCAGATGGTGTTTCAGGATCCGTACTCGTCACTGTCACCCAGGATGCGGATTCAGGACACGCTGATGGAGCCGCTGGACATCCATCGCATAGGCACCCGTTCTGAGCGGCGCGAGAAGGCTGCGGAAATGCTGCGCCTGGTAGGTCTGTCGCCTGACATGCTGAAACGCTACCCTCACGCCTTTTCCGGCGGTCAGCGCCAGCGCCTGTCAATTGCGCGCGCCCTGATGCTGGACCCTGCTCTGATTGTCTGCGATGAACCGACTTCAGCATTGGACGTATCGGTCCAAGACCAGATCCTCCGGCTGCTGGAGGAAATCCGCGACCAGCACAACTTGTCGTATCTGTTCATCAGCCATGACCTGGCCGTGGTGGCAAGGATTGCAGATGAAGTGGCGGTCATGCGGCGCGGTCTGATCGTCGAGCAGGCCCCGCCTGAGACACTGTTCTACAATCCGCAGCATCCCTATACCAAGGCTCTGATCGCTGCACAGCCGGAGCCAGATATAGACCGGCCAATTGATCTGAAACTGGTGGCCCAGGGTGCAGGCGCGCCCGAGCACTGGCCTGAAGCATTCAGGTTCAATGGTTCTGATGCTCCGCCTTTGGTGGGAATGAAACACTTGGAACCTGGCCACAAGGTGCGCTGCCATGCTTGATGCTTTGAAATCTCTGCTGGCCGCTGCCTTCTGCCTTGCGCCTTTTATTGCTCATGCAGACATCACAGCGCAGGAAAGCGGCTTCTGGAAGTCAGAAGTTAAGGCGGGCTACCTGCCGCCTGTAGCCAAGCGCCTGCCTGACGTACCGCTGGTGGTTGATTTGGCGGCCAAGGGCCGGGAGTTCGGCATTCAGGGCGGCACTCTCAATACGATGGTCACCCGCTCTAAGGACATCCGGCAAATGGTTGTCTATGGATACGCGCGGCTGGCAGGTTATGATGAGAAGTATCAGTTAAAGCCGGACATTCTTCTGGGATATGATAACGAGGGCAACCGCCGCTACACGCTGAAACTGCGGCCCGGGCACCGCTGGTCCAACGGCGATTCCTTCACGTCGGACGATTTCCGCTATTGGTGGGATGATGTCGCCAACAACGAACTGCTGAGCCCGGCCGGACCGCCGGATTTTCTGCGGGTGATGGGTAAGCTGCCACGGGTCAGCTTCCCCGACGAAACCACCGTGATTTATGAGTGGGACGATCCCAATCCCAGTTTTCTTCACATGCTGGCGCAGGCGCGCCCGCCCTTCATCTACCGTCCGGCCAAGTATCTGAAACAGTTTCACGCGAACTACGCCGACCCGGCAATTCTGGAGGAGGAAGTCGACTATGCCCGTGTGAAAAGCTGGGCTGCGCTGCACAACAAATACGACAACATGTACAAGTTCGACAATCACGAGCTTCCGACCCTGCAGCCCTGGATCAATGCCTCGCCCGGCAAGAAGATCCGCCACCAGTTTGTACGCAACCCTTACTATCATCGGATCGACAGCCGGGGTGTTCAGCTACCATATATTGATACCGTAGAGATGGAGATCGTGACCGCAGGGCTGGTGGCTGCCAAATCAAATGCTGGAGAAGCCGATTTGCAAGCCCGCGGGCTGGATTTCCGCGACATTCCTATTCTGCGCAAAGGGGAAAAGGACAACTCAGCCTACAAGACCTATCTTTGGGGCAACGGTGCGGCCTCGCAAATTGCTATTTACCCGAACTTGAACACTCAGGACCCGGTGTGGCGGGCTGCGCTGCGCGATGTACGGGTGCGGCGCGCCTTGTCGCTGGCCATCAACCGCCGCGCTATCAACCGGGCACTGTATTTTAACCTCGCCAAACCCGGCGCCATGACCGTGCTGGAGAAGAGCGAGCTGTTCGATCCGGCCCTGCGTGACGCTTGGGCTCAGTTTGACCCGGAACAGGCAAACCTTCTGCTCGACGAAGCAGGGCTGACCGAGAAGGACGGCTATGGCATCCGCTACTTGCCGGACGGCCGCCTGATGGAACTGATTGTGGAAACCGCAGGCGAACGGCAGGAAGTGGAGAACGCTCTTCAGATCATCGCCGATGACTGGCGCGATGTCGGGGTTAAGCTGATCATGCGGCCGCTGGACCGCGACATTCTCAGAAACCGCGTCTTCTCAGGCAGCTCCATGGCCTCTGCCTGGTTTGGCTGGGACAATGGCTTGCCACAGTCCTACACATCCCCGGTATACCTGGCCCCCACCGATCAGGTGTTTCTGTCCTGGCCGAAGTGGGGCCAGTATTATCAGACCGGTGGCAGCGCAGGCGAGCCGCCTGACATGGAGCCAGCCAAGAAGTTGCTATCCCTTTTGCAGGACTGGGACATGGCCACGACAAAGGCCGAACGCATCGCGGCCTGGCGCGCTATGCTGCAGATCCATGCAGAGCAGGTCTACGCCATTGGGGTGGTTGCCGCCGCACCGCAACCCGTGGTCGTCAGTAAGCGGCTGCGCAATGTGCCGGAACAGGCGATCTGGGCCTGGGATCCCGGTGCGCATTTCGGCGTCTATCGGCCCGATGAGTTCTTTTTTGAGGATGGCCTGGACTGATGGAGATACTGCGATACGCCATCTACCGCTTTGGCACCATGCTGATGACGCTGCTGGTGGTATCGGTGCTGATCTTTATTATCATCAACCTGCCGCCAGGAGACTACTTGTCGAACCAGATTGCCGAACTGCAGGCAACCGGACAGTCCGCAGGCGTGGCCAAGGCGGAATTCCTGCGCAAGGAATACGCGCTCGAAAAGCCGCTTTGGCAGCAGTACATGATCTGGATGGGCTTCATGCCTGGCCCGCATGGGTTCTCCGGCATGATCCAGGGCAATTTCGGCTGGTCATTCGAGTTTGACAGCCCGGTGGCCGATATTGTCGGCGACAGTCTGTGGCTGACGGTGCTCGTGAACTTGGCCGCCGTGATCTTTGTCTATGCCGTCGCCCTGCCCTTGGGTGTTCTGGCGGCAGCCCGCGCGCGCACCTGGGTCGACTACACCACTGCTTTTGTCGGCTACCTGGGGCTTGCCACACCGAACTTCCTGCTGGCGCTGATCCTGTTCTACTACGGCCACCGGTGGTTTGACCTGCCGATCGGAGGGCTGATGGCGCCTGAATTTGAAGGTGTGCCGATGAATTGGGACAAGGTGAAATCCATCCTGGTGCACCTTATTGTTCCAACTTTCGTGATCGGTACCGCCGGCGCCTCGGCGATGATGCAGCGGCTGCGGGCCAACATGCTGGATGAACTGGGCAAACCCTATGTGGAGACCGCCATAGCCAAAGGCATGGCGCCGTCCCGCATGCTGGCAAAGTACCCGCTGCGGGTGGCCTTCAACCCCTTCGTTGCAGATATCGGCAACCTGCTGCCCTCGATGATTTCCGGTTCTGTCCTTGTATCGGTGGTGCTGGGCCTGCAAACCATCGGCCCAACCCTGCTCACAGCGCTCAAGACACAGGACATGTTCCTGTCAGGTTTTGTATTGATGTTCGTTGCCCTTCTCACCCTGATCGGCACCATGATTTCGGATGTGCTGCTGGTGCTGCTTGACCCCAGAATCCGCTACGAAGGGCGTGACGCATGACCCATCTGCCCGACGGACGTTACGTCGACGATGAACCATTTGATCCGCAGGCCTCGCTGCTGGAACTGGAGCGCAAGGACCTCGACGCACCGAATTGGCTGCTGGTCTGGCGCAAGTTCAAGACCCACAGACTGGGCCTTATCTCAGGTATTTTCCTGCTGATTGCCTACGGCCTGATCCCGTTTGCCGGTTTCATTGCCCCTTACGGGCCCAACCAGCGGTTTTCGGAGCATCTCTACTCGCCGCCCCAGTCGGTCAAGCTGTTTCATGAAGGCGAGTTTGTCGGCCCCTTCGTCTATCCGATGACCTCGGAAGCCAACCTGGAGACCTTTCAGTGGGAGTTCAAACCGGACACGTCGCGACCACTTCGGCTCAAGTTCTTTTGTGAAGGCAGCACCTACAACCTCGCGGGTTTCATCGAAAGCAACCGGCACCTGTTCTGCGCCAGCGAGGAAGCCACGATCTTCATCTTGGGCTCCGACCGACTGGGCCGCGACATCTTCAGCCGCGTTTCTTACGGTGCACAGCTGTCTCTGACTGTCGGCCTGATCGGCATCACGGTCTCCTTTGTGCTTGGCATTTTCTTCGGCAGTGTCGCCGGCTATTTCGGCGGCCGGGTCGACTGGATGGTGAACCGCGTGATCGAGATCCTGCGCTCATTGCCAGAGCTGCCTCTGTGGCTCGCCCTGTCCGCTGCCGTGCCCTCGAACTGGTCTCCGGTTGCGGTGTTCTTCATCATCTCGATCATTCTCGGCATTCTCGACTGGCCCGGCCTTGCCCGCTCGGTCCGGGCCAAGTTCCTGTCCTTGCGGGAAGAAGAATACGTCCGGGCCGCAGAAATGATGGGCGCGACGTCCGGACGGGTGATCCGCAAGCATCTATTACCCAACTTCACATCGCATCTGATCGCCTCCGCCACGCTGTCAATTCCGGCAATGATCCTTGGGGAAACCGCGCTGTCCTTCCTCGGCCTCGGCCTGCGCGCACCTGCGGTCAGCTGGGGGGTAATGCTGAATGACGCGCAGAACCTGACCTCGGTGGAAATCTATCCCTGGCTGGCCATTCCGATGTTGCCGATTGTCATTGTCGTGCTTGCCTTCAACTTCCTTGGCGACGGGCTGCGCGACAGTCTGGATCCCTATCAGCAATGACCTTGCTCACATCCCTGCCCGCCGCGGGTCAATTCCGCCTGACCGGCAGCGGACAATGGCGCAGCGCTTTTGCTGTCACCGAACTTGCCAATGCTTCCATTGGAGCAGTTGGGCAGGAGCTGGCACGGCTGATTAAAGCGCTGAACCTCTCCCCGGCCGCGCCTGACGTCGCCGTGGATCAGCGCATGGCCTCGTTGTGGTTCGGCTACAGTTTCCGGCCCACAGGCTGGGAGCTGCCCAGCCTGTGGGATGAAATCGCAGGCGTTTATGAAACACAGGACGGTTGGATCCGCCTGCATACCAACCTTCCGCATCACCGACGGGCCGCACTGCAAGTGCTCGGCAGTGTCGCCACGCGGGAGGCCGTGGCTGCCGAGGTACAGCACTGGCAGGCCGATAGCCTGGAAAGCGAAACCGTAGCCGCTGGCGGAGTGGCGGCCGCCATGCGCAGCCGTGCGGACTGGCTGGCGCACCCCCAAGGCCATGCAGTAGCATCAGAACCGCTGATCCACTGGATTGCGCCCGCGCCTCTGCGGCTGCGGGAAAGATCTGAAGCGACGGCAGAGCGTCCGCTGGCTGGGTTGCGGGTGCTTGATCTGACCCGCGTCCTGGCTGGGCCTGTCTCCACCCGCACACTGGCCGGTTTTGGCGCCAATGTGCTACGCATCGATCCGCCCGGCTGGGATGAACCGGGGGTGATTACAGACATCTCGCTGGGCAAGCGCATGGCCGCGCTCGACCTGGCAAAAGGCAAAGACCGGCTGGTATTCGAAACCTTACTTGCTCAGGCCGATGTGCTGGTGCACGGCTACAGGCCCGGCGCACTGGACAGGCTGGGGTATGACCCAGGCACCCGGCGGCAGCTCGCAGCAAGCGCAGTTGAGGTAACGCTGGACGCCTATGGCTGGACCGGCCCCTGGGCCATGCGGCGTGGGTTCGACAGCCTGGTGCAGATGAGCGCTGGCATTGCAGATGCAGGCCGGGACTGGGCCGGGACAAACAGGCCGCACCCGCTGCCGGTACAGGCGCTGGATCATGCAACCGGATACCTGATGGCCGCCGCGGTGCTGTCGGCACTCGCTGCTGCGGCGCATAGAGAGGCAGTTCCGACGGCCCGCCTCTCGCTGGCGCGCACGGCGGAATTGCTGGCCGGGATGTGCAAGTCTGCCGAAGGCCAGGACATCACCGGGCCGGAAGACAGCGACTGGTCACCGCACATTGAGACGAGCGGCTGGGGGCCTGGCCGCCGGCTTGCTGCACCACTCACCCTCAACGGCACGGCAATGCATTGGGAACTGCCTGCCACCCGCTGCGGCAGCGCAGCTGCCGCCTGGCTTGATTAACAGGCGGCACGCGGGCCGCCCCAGCCCGAACCCCAGCCAATCTGCCCCTGACCTGCCCCCCGCGGGTCCCTCGCTCATGACGAGAGTCTGCGGGTCTGATTTTGGTAGTCGTCGGTTTCGCGCTTGCTTTGGCGTTCTGTTCCCCAACGAAGAGTGCGGCCTGACGTTGTTGTAATCGTAGCGCCACAGCGCCAGCTTGCGGCGGGCATCGTCCAGGGTATCGAACAGCTCTTCATTGAGAAGCTCGTCCCGCAGGCTGCCGTTGAATGACTCGATGAAGGCATTCTGCTGCGGTTTTCCTGGGTCGATGTAATGCCAATCCACGCCGTTCCTGTCGGCCCATCTCAGGATTGCCCGGCTGGTGAATTCCGTGCCGTTATCACTGACAATGCAAACAGGTTTTCCGTAGATCCGAACGAGCGCGTCCAGCTCCCGGGCAACGCGCTCACCCGAAATGCTGGTGTCCGCGGCCAGGCACAGGTTTTCCCGGCAGCAGTCGTCATTCACGGCCAGGATGCGAAACTTCCGCGACGCGCCGAAGCTGTCTGCCAGGAAATCCAGGGATCCCATTGACCGGCAGGCGATTGCGAAGCAATCTGCCGAGAGGGGGCGCTGGTTGGGCTGTGTGGCTTCGGGCATCGGCGTTCGCGAGCCCCGGGCACGCTTGCGGCCCCGCCGCCGTTTCACCGCAAGGCCTTCTTCCCGGTAGAGGCGGTAGAGTTTTTTGTGGTTCATGATCATGCCTTTTCGCTCAAGCAGCACGCCGATCCGCCTCTCTCGGCGATGCAAGCATCGCCTGCCGGGCAACGGGTAGCCGAACCGGCGGCGTTTGCCAGCGATCTCCTTCATCTCCTGGCGGATCTCGGGATGGTCGGGCGGGCGTTCGCGCCGGACCGTCTTGGGGTCGACACCGACAAGCCGGAAGGCCCTGCGCTGCGGGATGTCATGATCCCGCATTGCATTGAGCGCTGCCTCTCGCCGCTCTTTCGGTGTCGTCAGCTTTTTCCCAGCAGGTCTTTCAAAACCACGTTGTCGAGCATCGTGTCCGCCAGCAGCCGCTTCAGCTTGGCGTTCTCATCTTCCAGGGCCTTCAGCCGCGCGGCCTCCGGCACCTGCATGCCGCCATATTTGGACTTCAGTTTGTAAAAGGTCGCCGGGCTCAGGCCGTGCCGACGGCACACCTCCGCTGTCGGCATCCCGGCTTCCTGCTCTTTGATCATCCCGATGATTTGCGCCTCAGTGAAACGGCT
>JABXIA010000135.1 GCA_013373325.1 Paracoccaceae bacterium | reverse complement strand
TTCGGATGCCGCCCGAACCACAGGCGCACCCCGAGGTAAGCGGCGGCAATCACTGCCAGCTGGCCGAATTCCACCCCCACGTTGAATCCAATGAGCGCGGGCAGGAACTGGTTTTCAGGCAAACCGAACTCCCCCAGCACAGAGGCAAAGCCGAGCCCGTGCAACAGCCCGAATCCAAAGATCACGAAACTGCGCCATGTGTGCAGCTTGCGGGCAAAAATGTTTTCGACCGCAACGAACACGATCGACAGGGCAATCAGCGGCTCGACAATGGCGGGGTTCACATTGACCATGCCCAGCGCGCCCAGCGCCAGAGTGATGGTATGGGCCACCGTAAACAGGCTCACCTGCAGCAGCAGCGGCTTCACCCGCGGGCTGAGGAAGAACAGCCCAAGCACAAACAGGATATGATCCAGACCCTTGGGCAGGATGTGGGTAAAGCCGACAGGAATGTACTCCATGAAGGCCTCAACCGGCGTCTTGGCCGCGCCGCCCCCCAACGGGATCGGTGGTGAGGTCTCTCCGCCTTGCAGGTATCCCGTATACGGCTCCTCTACCCCGTTCTGCCGCAAAACCACGCCGCCAGACCCTTTGGGCCATGTGATACGCAGGCTGCCTGTGCCCGGAGGAATGTCCCCGTCCAGTTCCAGGAAGGACGCCCGCGGCAGGCTGGCGTCGCCGACCTCCGGTATGGTGATCCGTGTAACATCCAGATCAACAGGCTCCGCTGCACGAATGGAGACCGTCTCCAGCCATTCCTCCGCAAAGAGCTTGACCATTGGGGTCAGCTCATCCGGCGTCAGCGCCCGCAGTTCGTCGTAGTCAGCGGCCTGTGCGGTCTGGTTGGTGTCAGAAAGCCCGTCGAGGTTTATGCCCGCAACAAAGGCCTCCACGTTCAGACGCAGTTCCAGCGTGATCTGCCCGTCCTTCACCGTAAAATCTGCAATCGCGGGCGTGACCTCATGCGCGCAGGCTGGGGACGCAGCTATTGCAACCACACAGAACAGCAGCGCAAATAGGCTCTGCAGCCAAATGATGCCGCGTCTGACAGCCAAGGACATTTCCATGCAATACCGCCTGTTCTGCTCAATTCTTTGTGCCGGGCTGACCCTTGGGGCCGCGCCAGTGTTATCCCACGAGTTTTGGATTGAGCCGCAGAAATATCAAGTGAATTCCGGGGAGCCGGTGGTGGCTAAACTGCGCAACGGTCAGGAGTTCAACGGCGCCGAACAGCCCTATTTGGATCACCGCATCGCCCGGTTCGAGGTTTTTCAGGGCGGAACCGCCGTGCCCTACATTGGCCGGATGGGCGATATGCCTGCCTTTGCCGGCAGCACCTTGCAGGACGGGCTAGCCGTACTGATCCACCAGACCCGGCCGCAAACTATCACTTATGACAGCTGGGAGGAGTTCCAGGCCTTTGTTGATCACAAGGCCTTAGGCGATATCCGCATGCAACACCAGGCGCGCGGCCTGCCGGATGCGGGCTTTGTCGAACAATACACCCGCTATGCCAAGGCGCTGGTGGCAATCGGGAGTGGCAGCGGCGCCGACCTTGCCACCGGGCTGGAGACGGAGATCATCGCCCTGGCCAATCCCTATACGGATAACTTGGCAGCGGGCTTGCCAGTCCGGGTGCTGTATCAGGGCGCCCCGAGGGCAGACGCGCAGGTCGAGGTTTTTGCCAAGGCCCCGGATGGCACTGTCGCCATCACGACCCAGCTGATGGATGCGAAGGGAGAGACCATCGTCCGGGTTGCCCCCGGGCACAGCTACCTGCTGGACGCCGTGGTCCTGCGCCCTGCCCCGGAAGGCGAGGATTACGTTTGGGAAAGCCTTTGGGCTGCCCTGACATTCGCGGTGCCCACCCGGTGATGCCGCTTGCAGAGGCCTGCCAAAGGCGGCAATAGGTCATTATGACACAAGCCCCAAACTCTCAGACACCCGCCATCCTGTGCATCGGGTCGGTCCTGTGGGACATTATCGGCCGCTGCACCAGTGAAATGCAGCGCGGATCGGACATGCCCGGGCGCATCACCCGGCTGCCCGGCGGCGTCGCCATGAACATCGCCATGACCCTGTCGCGCTTTGGCGTGAAGCCTGCATTGCTGACTGCCGTCGGCCGCGACCCCGAAGGCGATGAGCTGATCCATGCCTGCGGCCACTTCGGCCTGATCACCGACCACATCTACCGCTCCGAGGACCTGCCCACCGACCGCTACATGGCTGTCGAGGGCGCTAACGGGCTGATTGCCGCCATTGCCGACGCGCATTCGCTGGAGGCTGCAGGCGACAAGATCCTGCGGCCGCTGGCCGATGGCTCGCTGGGCACCGAGGCCGCGCCCTATGAGGGCCAGGTAGCGCTGGATGGCAACCTGACACTGTCGCTGCTGGACGATATTGTTGCCAGCCCGGCCTTTGCCAAGGCCGACCTGCGCGTGGCGCCTGCATCGCCGGGCAAGGCGGAACGGCTGCGCCCCTTCCTGACCCGCACCCGCGGCACGCTTTATGTGAACCTGGAAGAGGCCGGCATTCTGTGCCAGGCGGAGTTCACCGACAGCGAAACCGCCGCCACGGCGATGCTGGACCGGGGTGCTGCACGGGTGCTGGTCACCGATGGCGGCGCCTCTGCCACTGTGGCGGATGCCGAGGGCGCCATCACCCTGCATCCGCCCCGTGTTACCGTCGCCCGCGTGACCGGCGCAGGCGATACCTTCATGGCCGCCCATATCGTTGCCGAGGCACGGGGCGAAGACCGCAAAACCGCTTTGGCCTCAGCCCTCAAGGCTGCTGCCACTTACGTTTCAGGAGAACCCCCGCTTTGATCGACATTCAGTATTCGTCCGAGGTTCAGGCCGCCAAGGCCGAGAACCGCGCTATTGTTGCGCTGGAAAGCACCATCATCACCCACGGCATGCCATATCCGCAGAATGTCGAGGTCGCAGCACAAGTGGAGCAGGACATCCGCGATGCCGGCGCCGTGCCGGCCACTATGGCAGTGATTGATGGCGTGCTGCATGTAGGTCTGGAACCCGATCAGCTGCAGGCGCTGGGTCAGGCCAAGGGCGTTGCCAAGATCTCCCGCGCGGACATGCCTGCCTGTATCGCCACTGGCGGCACAGGCGCGACCACCGTGGCAGCAACCATGATTGCGGCACGTCTGGCCGGCATCTCCGTCTTTGCCACCGGCGGCATCGGCGGCGTCCACAAGGGGGCTGAGACCACATTCGACATCTCCGCCGACCTGCTGGAGCTGGCGCAGACCCCGGTGACCGTGGTAGCCGCAGGCGCCAAGGCAATCCTTGACCTGCCGAAGACGCTGGAAGTGCTGGAAACCCAAGGCGTGCCAGTGATTGCCTACGGGCAGGACAGCTTCCCCGCCTTCTGGTCGGCCCAGTCGGAGCTGAAAGCACCGCTGCGCATGGACACGCCTGAACAAATCGCCCGCGCCCATGCCACCCGCCAGGCCATGGGCCTGCCCGGCGGCCAGCTGATTGCCAACCCGATCCCGGCAGACGCCCAGATCGCAGCAGAGGAACTGGCCCCGGTGATTGCCCAGGCCCAGTCCGAAGCAGATGCCCAAGGCGTCGCAGGCAAGGATGTGACCCCCTTCCTGCTGTCCCGCATCTTCGAGCTGACCGAAGGCCGCTCGCTTGCTGCGAACATCGCACTGGTGCGCAACAATGCGCGGCTGGCGGCAAAGATCGCACAGGAACTCAACAATCTCGCACAATGAGTTGATTTTTGGGGCGGAAACCATTGCTCCGCCCCAAAACAGTGCCTAGGTTCCACGCGGAATTCCTGGAAAACTGATCTATGACCACGCCATTCGACGAAGAACCCCAACGCCGCCGCGGCCTGTTCGCCAGCCTGCGCGCCTCCTTCTTTACGGGCATCGTCGTTATCGCGCCGGTGGGGCTGACCATCTGGCTCTTGTGGTCTGTCATGGGCTGGATCGACAGCGTGGTGCTGCCGCTGGTGCCGCACACCTTCCGGCCTGAGCAGTATATCGGCATCAACCTGCGCGGCGTCGGGCTGATCATCTTTCTGCTCTTCACCATCATCGTCGGCTGGATCGCCAAGGGCATCATCGGCCGCTCGCTTATCACCTTTGCCGAAAGCCTGGTGGACCGGATGCCGGTCGTGCGCACGGTCTATTCCGGCATCAAGCAGATCTCCGAGACCGTCTTTGCCCAGTCCGAGCGCAGCTTTGAAAAGGCCTGCCTAGTGCAATACCCGCGCAAGGGCATCTGGGCCATCGGCTTCATCTCCACCTATGCCAAGGGTGAGATTGCCAAGCGCGCCGAAACCAGCGGCGGGCTTGTCAGTGTCTTTCTCCCAACCACGCCGAACCCCACATCCGGCTTCCTGCTGTTTGTGCCGGAGGAGGACGTGATCGAACTGGACATGACGGTGGAAGATTCCGCCAAACTGGTGATCTCGGCAGGCCTCGTCTACCCGAACCCCAAGGACCCCACCAAACCAGTGGAGAACGGCAAGAAGCCGAAGGTCCTGGAAAAAGAAGACGCCTAGCCGAACATTGCCGGCAGATCAGCCGACGAACGCACCCCAAGGTTTTCCCGGTTCTGGGTCAGAAACCCCTCTGCCGCATCCCGTCCTGCCTGCTTCAACCGTGCCAGGATCTGCGGCACAGGGAACAGCTTGGTGGTGACCGACAGCTGCGTCATCAGATCATCGTCAGCGATCATATGCACCCGCACTTCCTTCATCCGCCCCTGCTGAATGGTGCCATCCGCCAGCAGCCGCTGCACGAAGTTGATCGCCCTGAGCTCCCGCAGCAGCGAGGAATTGAAGCTGATCTCGTTCACCCGGTTGCGGATCTGCTGCGGGGTCTTGGGGATCTCCTCCCGCTCCAGCGGGTTGATGTTCACAATCACCACATCCCCCGGCAGCGTGTCGCGAAACAGCGGAAACAACGCCGGATTTCCGGTATAGCCGCCGTCCCAATAGGCCTCCATCCGGCCGGTTTCTGGGTCCTCGATCTCCACCGCCTGGAACAGGTCCGGCAGGCAGGCGGACGCCAGGATGGCATCCGTGCTGATCTCCTCACCCTCAAAGATGCGGATCTTACCGGTCCGCACGCAGGTCGCGCAGATGAACAGCTCCGGCCCTTCGCCTGCACAGACCTCGGCAAAATTGAAGGTCTCAACCACCTCGCGCAGCGGGTTCTTGTAGAAAGGACCGTAATGATAGGGAGAGATCACCTGACTGAGGCTTTCCAGCGGCGAAAACGGCATCGCCGCCTCCAGCGCGCCAGCCCAGGCCACCGCGTCGAACCGCGTCAGCCAATGATTGAACCGCATGTCGCCCACGGCGCCCATTCGCGCCCAAAGCCCGTCCAGCGCAGCCTTGGCGCCTGCCCGGCCGTCTTGCACCATACCAGCCTTGAGCGCGGCCCCATTCAGCGCGCCGGCTGAGGTTCCGGTGATGCCCGCAATCTCAATCCCCTCGTCCTCCAGCAGCCTGTCAAGCACGCCCCAGGTAAAGGCTCCATGCGCGCCGCCGCCCTGCAGGGCCAGATTAATCCGTGTCACCAAATGCCACCTGCCTGTTTCACCTTTGTGAAAATACTCCGGGGGTGAATTGCCCCTCCAAGGGGCAAGAGGGGGCCGGCCCCCTCCCGCCGTTTCCGCAATCGCTTAGAGCGCGGTCCAGCCGCCGTCGACGCTGATGGTGGTGCCGGTAATCTGCGCCGCCGCGTCCGAACACAGGAACACCGCAGTGCCGCCCAGTTGCTCCACCGTTGCGAACTCGCGGCTCGGCTGGCGCTCCAGCATCACCTTCTTGATCACCTCTTCCCGGCCCATGCCGTATTTTTCCATGGTGTCGGGGATCTGCGCCTCCACCAGCGGCGTCAGCACATAGCCCGGACAGATCGCATTGCAGGTGATCGGCTCCTCCGCGGTTTCCAGTGCCACTGTCTTGGTCATACCCACCACCCCGTGCTTGGCGGCCACATAGGCGGCCTTGTAGGGCGAGGCGGTCAGCCCATGCGCTGACGCAATATTCACGATCCGGCCCCAGCCTGCGGCGCGCATCCCGGGCAGCGCTGCCGCCATGGTGTGGAAGTTCGAATTCATGTTGATGGCGATGATCGCATCCCACTTTTCCTGAGGGAACTCGTCGATTGGCGACACATGCTGGATGCCGGCATTATTGATCAGGATATCGCAGGCCCCGGCCTTTTCGATCAGCGCCCGGCAGTCGGCGCCCTTGGACATATCGGCCTGCACGTACTGGGCCTTGACGCTGAACTCACGGGCGAGTTCAGCTGCCAGCGTGTGATCCTCCTCCCGGTCAGTAAAGGAGTTGAGCACCACATTGGCCCCTGCCCGTGCCAGCTCTCGGGCGACCCCCAGGCCGATGCCTGAATTCGATCCGGTGATAACGGCGGTCTTTCCTTCCAAGGTCATCGCTTCCTACCTCATGGCTGACTGAAACTGCCGCCACTTTGCCATGCTGCAGATGCAAAAGAAACGCGTAAGACTACGGATGCCGACGAGGTCACTCCCAGCCTTTTCACCATTTGCAAAAAGAGAGAAACGGGCAGAAAAAAACGCCCGCACAAGGCGGGCGTTAGTTATTGAGGCAGGTTTCATACAGGCAAGAAACCTATCGAGCAGTGATC
>JABXIA010000166.1 GCA_013373325.1 Paracoccaceae bacterium | reverse complement strand
TCCACCCACAGGTGGACGACGAACCACCAGTACATCTTGTCAAGCGACAGGTTGTCAGGGTTGATGAAGGCAAAGATCCACAGGAGCGACAGCAGCCACAGGCCCATCAGCAGGATGTTGGTGATCGCGGTCTTGCGGCCCGCCAGCACGGTCAGCGAGATGTTCACAAGGAAGATCACCGCCGCGACCAGAATGCCAAACTTGACCCACAAGGGCTGTTCCAGGAACTCGCGCCCGCCATGGATGCCGACAAGGTAGGACCCCACCGCCCCGAGCGTCCCGACAACCAGGATTGCCAGCTGGATATAGGCGAGTTTAACCGAGAACAGTTCACGCTCGCTTTCCTCGGGGATCAGGTAGTAAGCGGCCCCAAAGAAGCCCAGCAAGAGCCAGACCACCAGTGCGTTGGTGTGCAGCATCCGAACGATGTTGAACGGCAGAAGCTCGCTCAGCGTGTTTGGCCAGACATAGATCCAGCCGGCCAGCAGACCGCCCAGAACCTGAATGGCAAACAGGCCCATTGCTACCATGAAGTAGGCATAGGCCACTTTTTGAGATTGATATTTCATTGTTTTTCTCCCCTCAGCCCGCGTCGTTAGGCGGCCAGTTCTGGGTGTCGGTCTGATCCGCCCAGCGCAGGAATTCGGCCAACCCGCGGGTTTCTTCCTCGGTCAGCTCGAAGAACGGCATCTGGCGGCGGCCCTCTACGCCGGAAGGCTGCGACTTCATCCAGCCGTCCAGCATTTCATAGGCGGCCTCCGGGTCGTCCAGCACGCCCCAGCGGGTCATCACATTGCCCACTTCGGGGGCAAAATATGCACCTTCGCCGTGAAGGGTGTGGCAGTTGATGCAGGAGTGGCGCTCCCACACATGCTTGCCCTGGCGCACCTCGTCGGTCAGCTCCATGCCAGCGGTGGATGTTTGGGTGATATAGCGGTGGCTGTGCGCGGTCATGGCCACGAACACGACAACGAAGAACAAGGAGCCCCCGTAGAACACGTTCCTGGCCCGCGACTTGGTAAGTATCTCTGACATATCGCGGTCCTGAGTACAGTTGCGGATAGGAACTGCCTAAACCCGCACACCGCCATGGATATTGTCGAAGCGCAAAGACCGCGCGCATTGCTGCAAGCAAAATGCAGGAAAAGGAGGACACGCCATGCGCCGCCCCGATTTCGACGATCCCGACCTGCCGCTTTCGGAACTGTTCCATCATTGGCCCGCCTGCGCGGGCGAGTTCATGAACCGCCAGATGCTTTGCCCTGGCTGCCCGATCGCACCCTTTCACACGCTGATTGATGCCTGCGAAGAATACGGGCTGGAGGAAATGGCGTTCCGGGAAAACTTGAGGGGAGCCGCTATGGCTTGAAGCAGTCCTGACCGGGGTGCCCGGCTGCAAGGCTTACCAGTGCCTCGGACCGCATCTGCGATTTGTGGCACTCGGCCAGTGCTTGGTGTTTGCTGCGGGCCCTCTTCTGGAAGGGCCAATCTCTCTACTCGAACGGTGCTGAGGCGCATTAACGTTTTTATTCTATTTTTGCGATATGAAATTTAACCCACAGGACTGAGACCCAGCAATCCTTGGAGTAAAGCTAGTGTTTTTTATGAGAAAAAAGCCGGAAACGGCCAAGCAAGACGATACCACTGCAATCATCGCCGGAATGGTTGACCGCACTCAGGCAACCATTCAGTTCCACCCGGACGGCACCATCATCACTGCGAACCAGAACTTTCTGGGCGCGTTGGGATATGCCCTGGAGGAGATCCAGGGAAAACACCATTCCATGTTTGTCGCCCCGGAGCTGGTTGCATCCAATGACTACAAGACGTTCTGGTCGGATCTGGCCAGCGGCAAAGTGTTCACGGACCAGTTTCCCCGCGTGACAAAGTCCGGTGAAACAATCTGGATCCAAGCGACCTATGCGCCGGTCGAAGGGGAAAACGGCGAAGTGGTTAGGGTTGTGAAAGTGGCCTCCGACATCACCGCGCGCCGCCGCGCCCTGGATGAAATCGGCGAAGGCCTTCACGAACTCAGCGGCGGTAATCTGACCCACCGGGTCGCCATTTCCGATCTTCCCGATGTCGGTGCACTCGGGCAGACGTTCAACCACTCGCTTGAGCAGCTCAGCACCTCTGTGAGGACGGTCAAGCAAGTGTCCTCTGCGGTCGGCCGCACCGCGCAGGAAATTTCACAAGCCGCAGGCGATCTGTCCCAACGGACCGAAAGCCAGGCCGCCACCCTGGAAGAAACCGCCGCAGCCATTGAACAGCTGTCTGCAACGGTCAAAGCCTCCGCCGAAGGCGCCCGCAAGGTGGAAGGCATCGTGACAGAGGCCAAAACCTCGGCCGAGCGCAGCGGCGAGGTCGTGAGCAGCGCGATTGACGCCATGGCGCAGATCGAAAGTTCATCTGAGCAAATCTCGAAAATCATCGGTGTCATCGACGACATTGCGTTCCAGACAAATCTTCTGGCTCTGAACGCCGGCGTTGAGGCCGCCCGTGCCGGTGAGGCCGGACGCGGGTTCGCGGTTGTTGCCTCCGAGGTCCGTGCGCTGGCCCAGCGCTCTGCGGACGCGGCCGGTGAAATCAAGCAGCTGATCGGTGAAAGCAACCGGCAGGTTGCGGCCGGCGTTGATCTGGTTGGCAAGTCCGGTGAGGAACTGCAGCAGATCATCAAGAGCGTCGCCACAATCTCAGAGCACATCCAGGATATCGCAACCGGCGCGTCCGAGCAGTCGACCGCGCTGACAGAGATCAACCAGGGTGTGTCTCAGCTTGATCAGGTTACCCAGCAGAACGCCGCCATGGTCGAACAGACCTCAGCCGCAAGCCAGATGCTGTCCAATGACGCAGGCCACCTCACCCAGGAGGTATCCAGGTTCAGGGATGGCAGCGAAGGCGCCGCACCGGCGGCCATGGCAAGAACGCCTGCGCCATCAGCACCGCAGCCCGATGCAGCCTATGCAGAGGACGATCTGCCTAAGGCTCAGGGGTGGGATAACTTCTGACCGCACTAAATGCCGCTGCTGCGGCACAAGATGCTAACCCTGCGCCCCGCTCAGAAGCACCAGTCTGTGCGGGGCTGTAACCACAATATGCTTGCGGGTAGAATGCACAATGCCGTCCTTCTCCCAGGCCGATAACAGCCGGCTGACGGTGTGCAGCGTGGTGCCGGTCATCTCAGAGATATTGCGGCGGGTCACCGGAAAGGCGATCTCGATCCCCTCGTCCACCTTGCGGCCCGATTGGGTCACCATCCGCAAAAGCGCCGCCGCCACCCGCTGTTCCACCGCTTGTGTGGCCAGCTCGGTAATCCGGGTCTGCATCTCCCCCAGCCGCTGGCCCAGGGTGCTGTAGCTCTCGGTGGCAAAACCTGGATACTTGGTTGTGAATTCCCCCCACAACCGCACAGGCCAGGACAGCGCCAGCGATTCCGAAGCTGCAATGGCTGTTGCCGGATAGGTGTCGCGGTTCAGCGCAGGCGCAATGCCGAACAGCTGCCCGGGCGAGATATGCAATGCAATTATCTGCTCGCCCCCTTCTGTGGTCTTAACCACCCGGATGTAGCCATCCAGCAGCAAGTGGAAGCGCTCCGCGTCATGGCCCTCGTGAAAGATCTCCGCCCCCTCGTCATACCGCTTGGGCAGCGCCTGATCGAGGATTTCGCGGATCTGGCTGCGCTCCAGGAGGCTGAAGGGCGGCAACCCGGTCAAAAGGCTTTCGTCGAGCTTGGACAAGAATGCACCGCAAGTTTGCTGAAGGACAAAGTGGTCCTTCAGCCGTTATCGCATAGTGACGCCAGAGGAAACAACCGTGCGGGGAAAACGGGAATCCGGTTTCGGGGAACCTCCCTCTCCCCTGCCCGCCGGTGCTGATCCACGGGGTCCGGCAAAAGATTGCGTCCCTTGCGCCGGACCGGCGGGCGGCACCTGACCAGTGCCGCCCGCCTTTCATTTGCCCGGACGCATGGAGGCCGTCATGGCTGCGCGAACCGACTACACTGGACCTGTTCTCTTTTCCTTCGGCTTCCGGCCGTTCTTTCTGGGAGCCTGCCTGTTTGCCCTGCTGGCAATCCCTGCCTGGCTGCTGGTCTGGCGCGGTGACCTGGAATACTCCGGCCCGCTCCTTGCAACCGACTGGCACATCCACGAGATGATTTTTGGCTACGGCGCTGCTGTCGTGGCAGGTTTCCTGTTCACCGCGGTGCCGAACTGGACAGGGCGGATGCCTGCGCGCGGGCTGCCGCTGGCGCTGCTGTCCGGCCTGTGGCTGCTGGGGCGGCTGGCGATGGCTGGCTGGCTGAAGCTGCCTGCGCTGGGGGTGATGGTCCTGGACTGCGCCTTCCTGGCGGCGGTGGTTGCCATGATCGCACGCGAGATCATCGCCGGTGAGAACTGGCGCAACCTCAAGGTGCTGGTGCCGGTCACCCTGCTGGGCGTGGCCAACGCGTGCTTCCACATCGAGGCCATGACCGAAGGTGCGGCGGATGTCTCGCGCCGTCTGGGCATTGCGGTGCTTATCTTCCTGATCATGCTGATCGGCGGCCGGATCATTCCCAGCTTCACCCGCAACTGGCTGGCCAAGCAGGGTGCAACAAAGATGCCAGTGACCTTCAGCAAGTTCGACGCCGTTACACTGGTCTTCGGCGCTGCGGCGCTGGCGGCTTGGACCGCGGCACCCTGGGCCGCCCTTTCCGGTGCCCTGCTGCTGGCAGCCGGCCTGCTGCACGCGGTGCGGCTGACACGCTGGCGCAGCCTGGCGGCCCTGCCCGACCCGCTCTTGCTGATGCTGCACCTGGCCTATGCACTGGTGCCTGCCGGGCTGATCGCCGCAGGCGGCGTTCCCTTCGGCCTGCTGGAACCGGCTGTTGCGGCACATATTCTGGGCATCGGTGCCATCGGCGGCATGACCCTGGCGGTGATGATGCGCGCCACTATGGGTCACAGCGGCCGCCCGCTGGTGGCCGGCCCCGCGCTGACCGTTGCCTTCATGCTGCTGCTGGGCGCTGCCGCGGCACGTGTCGCCGGCAGCATGGAACTGGCGGCGGGCCTGGATGGGATCACGCTCTCAGCCATTTTTTGGACCGCCGGTTTTGCGCTGATGGTGCTGAGGGCAGGCCCCTGGCTTGTTACCCGGCGGCTTGGCCCCAAGAAGGTCTCCGGCAAGCCTGCACCGGCTGCACCGTAACCCTCCGCACACAAGGCAAAGCTCACGATATCTTAACGGCCTTCTCAGATAATGGCTTTCCGGTTAACAAGGTTACGGGAAACGAGAAGGAGGTCCTACATGCGGTGGAAAGCTGCTGTCCTGGCACCGCTGCTTTTGTGGACTTTCCAAAGCCTGGCCCAGGCGGCCGGGCTTGAGGCGTTCAAGCGCCCGCAAACGGTGCCTTTTCCCGAAGACGCGCCCTACAACCGCGAGATCGCCACTCTGGGAAAGATGCTGTTCTTTGACCCGCGCCTGTCCGGCGGGCAGAACATCAGCTGCTCCAGCTGCCATAACCCGTCCTTCGGCTGGGAAGTGCCGGTGCCCAAGCCAATAGGCGCCGCCAACACGCCCGTGCGGCGCCATGCACCGACACTGCTCAACGCTGCCTGGATCTCACCGCTGCTTTGGGACGGGAGCTCGCGCAGCCTGGAGGAGCAGGCCATCGGACCGATCACCAACCCGGCAAAAATGAATGCAACCTTCGACGGTATCACTCAACGGCTGTCGTCCGTGGAGGACTACAGAATCTGGTTCGACCACCTGTTCCCGGGCCAGGGTATCCGCAAGGAAACTATTCTGGCAGCACTTGCAATGTACCAGAGAACCATCGTCGGCGGTGTCGCCAGTTTCGACCGCTGGGTGGAAGGTGATGAGACGGCCGTATCCGACGCCGCCAAGCGCGGCTTTGCGCTGTTCACCGGAAAGGCGAACTGTGCGTCATGCCACACCGGCTGGATGTTCACCAGCAACCAGATGTATGACATCGGCCTGCCGACCAGTGATCTTGGCGGCGGCGGCCTGGTTCCGCCAGATCCTGACCTGAACTTCCGTTTCAAGACCCCGGGCCTGCGCAATATCGTGCTGCGGGCGCCCTTTATGCACGATGGCACTCTGGTTTCCCTGGAAGAGGTGATCCGCCATTATGCCGCTGGCGGCAGCACAGCCATTGCCAGAACGTCAGACATAGAGGGTTTCCTCCTGGAAGAGGGTGACACCGAGGATCTCATCGCTTTCCTGGCAACGCTGACGGACACCGGAACCAATGTGCCAACCCCAATCCTGCCGGCCAACTGATGCGCACCGCTGAGGGACATGACGCATGAACATCAAAAGGTCCATCGTGCTGCCGGTACTGGTCATAGCAGGAGCGGCCCTGTTCGCGGCGCTTCTGGTCGGCGGCATGGCCGTCTTTGCCTCCGCCCGCAAAGACGCTGCGCTGGAGGCATCGTTGGAAGTCACCCGGCGCATCAGCAGCGTCACGGCGGGCATTACCAGTGCCGAAGATTATGCTCAGGATGTGCTGGCAATGACCCGGCTGATCCCGCAAGAGGAAGTGGCCCGGCAGTTTCAGAGCTACCTGACTGCAATCAACAAGGAACTCACCGCGCTGACAAAACTGCCGCTGTCCGCATCGCTGCGGGCGGAAGTCCGGGCGCTGGACACGGCCCTGTCGGAATGGTGCGTCAAGGCTGTTGTGCTCCTGGGCATCAAACCAGAACAGGACATCCCCACGCTCAGCTCGCTGGTCATGAGCAGCGAGGCCGTGACCCGGCAGGCTGCAACCGTGACGTCGATGGCCGCACAGCATGCGGAACAGGCCATCGCGGAAACCAACCAGACGCTGACCCGCATCCTGTCTCTGGGGTTGACCGGAACCGCCCTGCTGATGGCCGCAGCCTTGATGTTTTCCATGCGCAAGGCACGCAGCTTCTCGGCAGCGGTCCAGCTTGCGGCCCAGAAGCTGCGGCAGCTTGCCAGCCGCGAACATCCCGCGGCAGCGGCCGGCGACAACGAGATCGCCGCCATGTTCACCGCACTCGACACCCTTGAAATCAGCCTTCAGGAGAAGAAACGGATCGCCGACAAGCTGATGCAGGAGAAAGCGCGGGCTGAAGCTGCCACTGAGACCAAGTCCCGCTTTCTGGCCACCATGAGCCATGAAATCCGCACCCCGATAAACGGCGTGCTTGGCATGGCCGAAGTGCTCAGCGAGACCAGCCTGACCTCTGAACAGCAATCCTGTGCCAACACCATCCTGACCTCCTCAGAGGCGCTGCTGCGCATTGTTAACGACATTCTTGACTTCTCCAAGCTGGAAGCCGGCAAGACACAGATGCTCGAGCAGCCCTTTAATCTGCGCAACGTGATCTATGATGTGGCCGCGCTGATGTCTCCAAGCGCCACCGCGAAGGGCGTGGAGATCTGCATCGACATCCCCGAGGACACCCCGGCTGTGTACTGCGGCGACAGCGGCCGGGTGCGGCAGATCCTGATGAATCTCGTTGGCAACGCCATCAAGTTCACCATGCGAGGTTTCATCAGCATCACCCTCAACTATGATGCCAGCCACAGGATCCCCTTGTGTATTGACGTCCGCGATACCGGGGTTGGCATCCCTGAGGACAGCCTGGGCCAGATCTTTCACGCCTTCGAACAGGTCGAAAGCACCAACGCCCGGCGGTTCGAAGGCACCGGGCTCGGGCTGGCAATTTCCTCGCGGCTGACACAGGCAATGGGCGGCCGGATAGATGTTGTCTCGGAAGTTGGCAAAGGGTCCTGTTTTACTGTCTGCCTGACACTGCCCGTCGCAGCCCCGGCCGCACCGCGGACCCGACCTCTGTCAGGAACCCGCGTGGCGGTGGTTGCGGATCTGCCCTTCTCACGTGATGTCCGGATGCGCCAGCTTGACTACTGGGGCGCTGAAACGTTTGCCCCCTCCAGCCTGCAAGACCTGCTGGCGGAGGTAACCGCGATGACGGCAGAGCAGCGCCGGCCGGATCTGGTGCTGGTGGAAACCAGCCTGCCGCCGGAGCAGGCCCGAGCTTTCTGCCAGGAGCTGCATGCGCTGCCGGGCTGCCGGGAGCTGCCCATTGTCTATTGCACCGGCGGCCAGCAGCTGGCCGGCTACCAGGTGCTGAAAAGCTGCAAGACCGTCCATGTGCTGTTGAAACCTGCCCGCGGCAAGCTTCTGCTGCGCACGTTGCTGGATGCTTTGAACAGCCCGCTCCTTCCTGTTGCTGATCAGCCCTCCAGTGCGGAAAAATCCGGGGACGGTTTCGCTCACCTGCGGGTTCTTGCGGCAGAGGACAACCGCACCAATCAGCTGGTTCTCCAGAAAATGCTGGCACCGACCGGTATCAGCCTGACCATCTGCAGCAATGGCCAGGAAGCGCTCAGCACCTTTGCCGCGCAAGGTTTCGACCTGGTGCTGATGGATATGTCGATGCCGGTGATGGACGGGCTGGAAGCCACCCGGCGCTTGCGCGCCTGGGAGCAGGAAAACAACCGCCCGCCCTGCCCTATCCTGGCGCTCACGGCAAATGTGCTGAGCACGGACGAGGCAGCCTGCCGCGCCGCCGGAATGTCGGGTTTCCTGTCAAAACCGGTGCGCAAAAAGGAACTGCTGGAGCAGATCGCTTGCTGGACAGAAAGCACAGCCGAACTTCCGGCCAAGCAAGCCTGACGTTTCAGCTGCCTCATCCTGCGTTCCCAAAGCCCGCACCGGGCGTTGCCGCTGCGCACTGACGCAAGGCTGGCAACCGGCTGTCATGCCCCCGGCTGCAGGTTCTCCGAACCCTGTGGCCAGCAGCCGGTGCAAACCTTTTTCCGCCCTGTTCAGCCGGCCGCAGTATACATGCAGCCGCCGCCCGGAAATCACTGCCGCCAATCGGAAACTTCGGCGCCGCAGCGCCCGGCGCGATGTCGTAACTCCCCTGTCCGCTGACGCAATCAAAGGACAGCGGCGCCACAGCGCCCGCCTAACATGCCTGATCAGATTTCCGTGCGGCTGCAAAGCCGCCGCGGAGGGTGACAGGACCGGGGAGGACGCGCCGCCATGAAAGACAAGACAACCACCACAGACCAGGCAATGGCGCTGATCCGCGACGGCGATGTCGTGACCACCACCGGCTTTGTGCAAAGCTGCATCCCGGAACTGCTGCACGCGGCGCTGGAGAAGCGTTTCCTGGCCGAAGGCGCCCCCCGCGACCTCACTCTGATCATGTGCGCAGGCGCCGGCGACAGCAAGGGGCTGGGCACCGGACGGCTGCATCACGACGGTCTCTTGCGCCGGGTGATCGCCGGCAACTTCGGCCGCATGCCCAAGGTCGCCCAGGCTGCGCAGGAGAACAAGATCTGCGGTTACAACCTGCCCCAGGGCGTGATCTCGCAGCTCTACCGTGCCTGTGCCGCCGGCCAGCCCGGCCTGTTCTCCAAGGTCGGCCTGCACACCTACGTCGACCCGCGCCACGGCGGCGGCAAGGTCAACAAGGTGACCGAGGAGGACATCGTCCGCTACCACGAGGTCGATGGCGAGGAATGGCTGTTCTACAAGGCCACCAAGATCGACGTCGCCTTCATCCGAGGCACCAGCGCCGACCGCTCCGGCAATATCAGCATGGAGCGCGAGGCGCTGACGCTGGACTGCCTGGCCCAGGCAATGGCCGCCCACAATAACGGCGGCATCGTCATCGCCCAGGTGGAACGCATCGTCGAGGACGGTTCGATCAAACCCAAGGACGTGAAGATCCCTGGCCTTCTGGTGGACTGTGTCTGTGTTGCCGATGATCCGGAGATGCACCGGATGAACTATGGCGTGCAGCACAATCCGGCGCTCTCTGGCGAAATCCGGGTACCGGTCGAAGGCATCGCCAAGATGCCGCTGGACCAGCGCAAGATCATCGCCCGCCGCGCCGCCTTTGAACTGCCGCCCAACGGCGCCGTGAACCTCGGTGTCGGCGCGCCCGATGGTGTCGCGGCTGTGGCCAATGAGGAAAAGGCAACCCCCTACATCACCCTCACCACCGAGGCCGGCGCCGTCGGCGGTGTGCTGGCGGGCGGCTCCAGCTTCGGCTCCTCCGCCAATGCCGATGCCATCATCGACCAGAACCAGATGTTCGATTTCTACGACGGCGGCGGGCTGGACCTCACCTGCCTTGGCATGGCCGAATGCGACGCAGAGGGCAGCGTCAACGCCTCCCGCTTCGGCGGCCGCCTGAACGGCTGCGGCGGCTTCATCAACATTTCCCAGAACTCCCGCGCGGTGGTCTTTGCCGGCACTTTCACCGCAGGCGGGCTGAAGGTTGCCGTGGAAAACGGCGAACTGCGCATCGTCCAGGAGGGCCGCAACAAGAAATTCGTGCGCCTGATCGAACAGATCACCTTCTCCGGACCCTATGCTTCCCAACGTTCGCAGCCGGTGCTCTACGTGACCGAACGCTGCGTACTGCAACTGACCCCCAAAGGGCTGGAACTGATCGAGATCGCCCCCGGCATCGACCTGCAGCGCGACATTCTGGATCAGATGGAGTTCAAGCCGATCATCGAAAATGTCGCCCTGATGGACGCGCGTATCTTCCGGGATGAGCCGATGGGGCTGATGAACGACCTGTTGAACCTCAACCTCTCCGAACGCGTCACCTATGACGCCGCCCGCCACACCATGTTCCTCAACCTCGAAGGCTGGAGCGTCCGCAAAAGGCAGGATGTCGAGGATCTGGACCGCGTGCTGCAGGATGCCTTTGCCAGAAGCGGCCGGGATGTCAGCATCGTGATGAACCAGAACGGCTTCCGCATCGCCGAAGACCTGCAGGACGACTACGCAAACTCCGTTGGTCAGACCCTGGAGGCGTATTCGTCTTCGATCGCCCACTATACCACCAGCGCCTTCATGCGCCTGAAGATGCAGGGTGAGCTCGCCAGCCGCGGCGTCCAGCCGCATATCTTCGAAAGCGGCGAAGAAGCGCATCAGCAGGCAATCTGGGGCTCCTGACCCTCGCTGCAGCAAGGGATCCGAGCTCTGCCTGACCAAGGCCAGCCCCCTTCGGGGCCGGCCTTTCCAACGGCAGGATGCTGCAGTCTGAAACCGCCAAATCAGGACCGCACCTGATCAGCTCGACAGGCTTCGTCAAGCGCGCAAATCTCTCTTAGTATGCTGAAAATCCTGAATATTGCCCGGCGGCATTCGGACCTGCCGGTGGCACCTGATAACATCGCTCCAGCATTTCCCCGATGGCGAAAAAAAGAACTGCACTTTTTTTCAAAAACCCTCTTGCACCCCCCTGCAACAAACTTTAGACAGCGCCTCACCGATGGGGTGTAGCCAAGTGGTAAGGCAGCGGTTTTTGGTACCGTGTACCGTAGGTTCGAATCCTACCACCCCAGCCATCGGCCTTACCCCAATAGAATAAAACGCTAATGGCTTCGACAGAGCCGGAGCAGAAGCCGCAACAGCTTCAGGCGTCAGCCTGGCGGCTGAGCCAGGCTGCGAACTTGCGGGCTTCCGGGCGGCGCAGGCCAGAGCGGGTAACGACATGATACCCCCGGTCCTCACCCTCCGTGAACAAGGCGCACAAGCGGCCGGATTGCAGATCCTCTTCGACGAAGGCCTGAACGCTGACCGCGACCCCCTGCCCGGCGCGCACCGCCTGCATCAGAAGGTTCCCGGGCAACCGGGTCCGTGAACCGCGCAGGCTGTCCGTGACGCCCCGCGATTCCAGCCAGCGCGAGGCCTCCGTCGTGCCCAGCTCCTCCAGCCAGGGCAGGTCCAGCAGGTCCCCCGGCGCTGCCACTTGACGGCCCTTCAGCAGACTTCCGGCGGCAATCACAACCATGGGGGACTGCAGCAGCATCCGGGTATCCATCCCCGCCCAGTTGCCGTCGCCATAGCGGATGGCAAGGTCGATTCCGCCCGGCTTCAGCTCCACAATCTCGCCCCGCGGATCCAGCACCAGGTCGATCTCCGGGTGGCTGGCCTGAAACTCTGCCAGCCGCGGCATCAGCCAATGGGCGGCAAACATCGGCGTGCAGGTGACATGCAGCGGCCGGGAAGCGCTGGCAGCGGAGATTTCCTGCACCGCGGCCTCGATCGCGCCGAACCCCAGCTGCAGCGCCCGGGCCAGATGGGCCCCGTCCGCGGTCAGCGCCAGCGCCCGGCCGCTGCGGTCCAAGAGCGCTGCGCCCAGATGGGCCTCCAGCGCCCGCAACTGCTGGCTTATGGCAGCGTGGCTGACATTCAGAGCCTGCCCGGCCTGCACCACGCTCCCTGTTTCAGCAAAGGCAGTAAAAGCCCTGAGCGCCGCTAGCGGCGGCATATGCAGCCAATCCATATGTAATTACTCCTTACATAATGGCATTCTTCTTAACTCGCAGGAATCACCCATTCAGGCAAGAGTCAGAGTCACTCGCCAGAACAGGAGGCCGTGACATGCTGAATGATATCTATGCCCGCTCGATGATGACCGCCGCCCGCCAGGACTGCGTGCGGCTGCGCGATCTGCCGCCCGCCAAACCTTTGCCGCGCGCCTATCAGGCACCGCCGCGCACGCCGGGCCTGCTGGCCAAACTCACCGCATGGCTGCGTGGGCGGCCACGGCAGGTCCGCTGCATCAATCCGCAAAAGATTTGAGAAGAAAAAAGCGCCGGTTTTCCAGGAAACGCGCGAACAGATCGGAAAACCGGCGCATGGCCCGTTTGGCCTGCACGTCGGCCTCGCGGGATTTCTTGCTGCCCAGGAGGGGTATTGGCCAAGCAGCAAACTCTTTCACCTGCGGTTTTACCCCGGCTTTCAGCTGCGATGTTTGATACGGATCAAACTGGCGCAAATAATTTGCCCGTCCGCATCAAAAAACTTACCCTCGTGGCATGGACACGTCACAGCGCGAACAGACGGCAGCGGAGGCCCGCGCACCGCTGTCACCGGATGAAGTCGGCGCACTTGCGCATCTTTACCGCGGCGAGATCTACCGCAGCACGGTCTGGCGCACCCGGCTCGACACCACCACCAACTGGTCGGTGGTGACGCTGGGGGTGGCGCTGTCGATCTCCTACTCCTCCCCCGAGGCTTCACCGCTGCCGCTGATCCTGGTGGGCGTACTGATCATCTTCTTCCTGATGCTGGAGGCCCGCCGCTACCGCTACTTCAACGTGTTCCGCGCCCGCGCCCGCTGGCTGGAGACTCATTTCTACACCCCGATGCTGGTCGAGGGCGATCTGCACCTGGAGGAGCACTGGCAGGACGTGCTGGCCGCCGACTACCTGCGGCCCGAGTACCACGTCGGCGTGATGACCGCGATCGGGCGGCGGATCCGGCGCAATTACTTCTGGATCCTGCTGATCCAGTCGCTGGCCTATGCGGGCAAGCTGGCGGTGCACCCCACTGGCGTGACCAGCTGGCAGCAGGCCCTGGACCGCGCCGACATCGGTCCTTTCCCCGGCGAGCTGGTGCTGGGCACCGGCCTCTTCTACGTGGTGCTCTGGGGCGGCATCGCCTGGTGGAGCGCCCGCTCCGACGCCGCCCGCGCCAGCAAGCGCAAATCGATGACGTCGATGGGATAAGGGCAAATGGCACGCAATCCGAGGCCCCCAACGGCCCTTGAGCCGGTTTTCCGTTAGTCGCCGCAAGCGGGCGCTGCAGCCGGCCGGGATCTGGCATTCAGAGCAGTTTCGCCGCCTGGTATCTCAGGCACAGCGCCACGGCGGATAGCAACCACTCTCCGGTTCATCCAGTGGCGGATCACCCATCTGAACATCAGCCCGCGCAACCCAGACAGGTCTTGCTGATGCGCGGCGAAAAACTCATCAGGAGAGGCAAACACGCCCAGATCCGCGTTGACACCAGTGCGCTGGATGTAAGTATCCGCACCCGACCAGGCCACCTTCGGCGCTTGCAAACAATCCGTTCCCGCTCCGTAAGCGCACAGTGCGTTCCGCTCCGGAAAGGCCGCCTGCAGAGACGATAGGACTGCTTCGTCCAGAATGAACCCTTCAAGGTTCACCCATTTCCCCTTAAAACCGACCTCGACCCATGAGTGCAGAATGTTGTCCGGGGCGATCCCATAGACAGCTTCAGGCACCAGTCCGCGCTGCAGGCTCTTGAAAATTGTAAAGCCATGCAACCGGCAGGCAATCCCCATCCCCCGCAGCAAGGCCATCAGCAGCACGCCCTTGGTATTGCACTGCCCATAACCGTCCTTCAGGACCTCAGACGCTTTCAGGGTATCGCGCGCATTATAGCCAAAACCAATTTCGTTGCGGACAAAATCATAGGCTGCCCCAATCCGGTCCCCTGCCGGCAGGGCCTGCCAGCCGCGCCGGGTGATCAAGTCCGCCATGGCCGGGTGATGGAAGTCCAGCAATGCGGTTTCCAGCAGATATTCAGAATTCTCCATAAGCGGTTCTCCATTTACCTGCTCCGCTCATAGAACCTCTAGCAGCTAGAGGATCAAGACGGTTTTTCAACCGATACCGGATGGTGGCACGCCATATCCGCCCGGCGCGGGAACAGAGCCAGGAAACACGGCAGCCGACCCGCAGCAGTGCCAACCCCGCCTACCCGGTGCGCAGGTCCTGCATGGCAAAATCAACAACGGCCCGGCAGGTTTCGTTCAGCGCGTCAAACGCCGGAATATCCGCCTCCAGCCCATCGAACAGCAGCGAAAATTCGGTGCAAGCGGTCACGAGGCACTCCGCCCCCTCGGCCTGCAGACCGGCCGCCAGCAAGGCCAGCCTTTGGCGGGAGGCGTCTGTGACACCCTCTGCCTTGATCGTCTGGATAAGGTCCAGAACCTCATCCTCGTCAGCGCAATAAAGCGGTGCCAGCCCGCGCGACCTGGCCGGGGCGTCGTAGATCCCCGTCATGCGCACCGCCGGTGAGGCCAGAATGCCCACCTTCCGCACCGGCAGACCCGATGCCTTGATGGCATCGGGCACCACCTCGATCATACTGATCAGGGGAATGCCGCAGGCGGCGGTGATGGCCGGCGCGTAGAAATGCGCGGTATTGCAGGGCATCACCAGCGCCCTGGCCCCCATCGTCTCCAGCTGCTGCGCCATCCCGGCCAGCACCGGGGCCGGATCCGGGCCGGTACGGCGGATCAGGTGATCAATCCGCGACGGCACCTGCGGATTGCTGTCCACCAGCAGCTGGATATGGTCCTGATCACGTGCCGCAGGGGTGCAGCTGATGATGCGCTGCATCATCAGCACTGTCGCCTCCGGCCCCATGCCGCCAAGGATGCCTATCGGTCTGGGCGTGTTCATCCCTGCTGCGGAGCCTCCGTCCAAGGTCAGATCAGGCTGATTTCCAGCGGCCCGCAAAGTCGAACGCGCTGTCATAGCCGAACAGCGCCGCCGCGCCGCCGGTATGCAGGAATACCACCCGCTCGCCTTTCTTGAAATGGCCCTTGCGGATCAGATCAATAAAGCCGGCCGCTCCCTTGGCGGAATAAACCGGATCCAGCAGGATGCTTTCCAGCTCGGCGAACATGCGGATCGCTTCCAGTCCGCCCTCAGTCGGGATGCCATAGCCCTCGCCGACGTAATCGGTGTTGGCCACCACATCCTCGCGCTGCACGACGCCGGCGCAGCCCAGCTTCTCCGCCGTGGCACAGGCCAGATTATAAACGTTCTCTTCCTGCTTGGGCTTGGGCGCCCGGACACCGATGCCTAGGAGCGGAATCTGTGCGTTCATTGCCTTAAGGCCAGTGATCAGCCCCGCCTGGGTGCCGGCAGAGCCGGTGGCGTGCACGATGTGGTCGATCTTCAGCCCGCCGGCATTCGCCTGCTGCAGGATTTCAAATGCGCAGTTCACATAGCCCAGCGCGCCGGTCGGGTTGGAACCGCCGCCGGGGATCGTATAGACCTTGCGGCCATCTGCGCGGAACGTCTCGGCAACGGCCTCCATTTCGGCATTCATGTCCAGACCGCCCGGGCGTTTTTCAGTTGTGGCGCCGTGCAGGTGGTCCAGCAAAACGTTGCCGTTGTTGTTGTAGTTCGCGTTGTTGGATCCGGTCCGGTCCTCCAGCAGGATATGGCAGTCCAGCCCCAGCTTGGCTGCAAAGGCTGCGGTTTGGCGGGCATGGTTGGATTGGGTGGCGCCCTGGGTCATGACCATGTCGGCCCCCTGCAGCTCCGCCTCTGCCATCAGAAACTCCAGCTTACGGGTTTTGTTGCCGCCGGTGGACAGCCCGGTGCAATCGTCCCGCTTGATCCAGATCTCGGGCCCGCCCAGTTCCTTGCTCAGACGGTCGAGCCGCTCCAGCGGCGTGGGCAGATGGGCGATGAAACGGCGGGGGAAGCGGGCAAGATGCATAGGGCTCTCCTAAAGTGGATTTAGCGCAAGTTAACCGGCCTTATTCCGGTAAACTAATGCAAAATTCGCACCATAAATTGCCGTCCTTGCATGTTACAGGGTTTTCCAAGTAACCTGCCGCAATGCAGCTGGACTGGATTGACGACATACTTGCGGTGATTGACACCGGCTCTCTGGCGCGCGCGGCAGAACAGCGTCTGCTGACTCAGCCCGCCTTCACCCGGCGGGTGCGCGGCATCGAGACCCGCCTTGGCCTCCAACTGTTCGACCGCGCCCGCAAGCCGGTGACGATCCTGCCCGGCGTTATGGCGATGGAGCCTGAACTGCGCGAACTCAGCGCCCGCCTGCGCCGTCTGGAGCACGACCTGAAGATATCGGTCGAGAGCGGCGGCCGCGGCGTTGCCTTTGCCTGCCAGCACGCGATCACGGCAACCATATCGCCCTGGATCGTGAAACTGCTGACCTCGGCGCAGGACCAGCCGGTGCGGGTGCGCTCCGGCAACCGCGATGCCTGCCTGATGCAGCTGTTGTCAGGCGATGCGGATTTCGCCGTCGCTTATGACTGGACAGGCGGCGGAAACCTTGCGCTCCCCGATGCCTTCGGCACCCGCGCATTGGGAACCGACCAGCTGGTGCCGGTGGCAGCGCCCTCCCTTATGGCCGCGCTGGAGCAAACAGAAATCCCCGCAATCACCTACCCGTCCGATGTGTTTCTCGGCCGGGTAGCCAGC
>JABXIA010000329.1 GCA_013373325.1 Paracoccaceae bacterium | reverse complement strand
CTATGCCCGCAAACAGGGCATCAACGTGATCGTGCAGGCCACCCCCACCTCGATCTCCTGCCAGTTCCCGGCCGAGGACAACCAGTTCATCATCCGCCGGCTGGAGCCCGCGCAGATCAACCTCAGCCTGCTGGCGCGCACCATCATCCGCATCAATGCGGTGGAGGGCCCGGGGATCGAGGAGCCGGGCCGCTATCCCGGCTGGCTGATCATGCTGGCCAATATCGCCATCCCGCCCGCTTTCCTGACGCTGATCGGCAGCGCGCTCACCACCATTGCGCTCTCGGCAGTGCTGGGCTTCCTGGTCTGGCTCTGCCAGCTGTTCTGCCGTGGCGACCGGGTAATCCTGGTCGAATTCCTTTCGGCGCTGGTCGCAGGCCTGACTGTTTCGCTGGTCAGCAGCATGGGGGTGGAGGTGCCGGTCTGGGGCACATGCATCGCTGCCATCGTGCTGTTCGTGCCGGGACTGTCGATTGCCAACTCATTGGAATGCCTCGCCTTTAATGACGTGATCTCCGGGTCCAGCCTGTTTGCACAGTCGATTTTTGTGCTGATGAAACTGTTCATCGGCATCTACATCGGCGTCAGCATCGGCGCGGCACTGTGGGGAGCAACGCCGCATGTGGAAAACGTGAACGGGGTCTTGTGGTGGATGCCCTATCTGGCGCTGCCGGCTCTGTCGTTCTCGATCGGGGTGATCTTCAACGCCCGCATGGTCGACATCCTGCGGGCGCTGCCGGTCACTGTGCTGGGCATGTGGGGGCCGCTGTACCTGGGCTTCGGCGGCGGCTGGATCGTCGGCACCTGGGTCACCGCGATGTGCATCACCCTTTATGGCACCTGGCTCGCCAAAACGCTGAACCTGACCGGCGCCATCTATATCGTGCAGGGCATTCTGATCCTGGTTCCCGGCAGCCGGGTTCTGATGAGCGCCACCCAGTCGCTGTTCAACGAAACCCTGATGGCGGACGCCAGCATCGGGTTGTCAGCACTGCTGATGTTCTCAGCCATTGTGGCGGGGCAAGTGACAGCGCTGGCGCTTTATGCGCAGAAGAACCGCAACCTCGCCAGTTAGGCGCTCTGTTCCGCCTCTGACAGTTCCCAGTCACCGCCAGTCAGGGGCGCGTCGGTGGCTGCGGGCCAGCCGCTGGCCGCCACCGCATCCTGCAGCGCGGCATAACACTCTGGATCTATGCCGGGGCCTGCCAGATCATCCATGATGGCATAGGTCTTCTCCAGCGGCAGCGCCGCGCGGTAGGGGCGTTCGGCGGTCAGCGCGTCAAAGATATCCGCCACCGCCATCACCCGCATCTCCTGGGTCAGCTGGCTGGCATCCATCCCGTAGGGATAGCCCTTGCCGTCCAGCCGCTCGTGATGCGCGGCGCTGACATCCGCCAGATCCCGGAAGGCATGGATCCGGCTCAGCACCTCGTGGCCCAATACCGGGTGCTGCTTCATCAGGACAAACTCCTCATCCGTCAGCTTGCCGGGCTTGTCCAGGATGGTGTTGGAGATCCCCAGTTTGCCAATGTCATGCAACAGCGCCCCGCGCACCATCCAGCGGCGGCGCTCAGGCGTATATCCCAGCTGGTCGCAGATCAGCCCGGTGTACCGCGCCACCCGCTGCGAATGGCCGTGGGTAAACGGGCTCTTGGCGTCGATCACCAGTGAAAACGCCCGGGCGATTTCATCCAGGTATTCCTCGTCGACGGCATGGATATGCTGCGCCTGCGGAGTGGCAAAGACCTCTGCCTCCAGTCCGGGGTCCTGCAGATCGGCCAGAAACCGCGGCCGCCGGATGACCGCTGTGAAGACCGGCACCAGATCCGGGTCGAACCAGGTTCCGGCGCGCCGCTCCAGCTCCTCTGCCGCAGCTTCAGCGCCCAGATCAGTGGCAAAGACATCCGTCACCTGCGCCATCAGCGCGATGCGTGCAAACAGCGGGATCGCATCTCCCGCGAGCCCCAGCGGCTGGCCGCCGCCGTCCCAATGCTCATCCAGGCAAGCGATGCCCTCCGCCACATCCTCAGAGAACCGCATCTGCCGGGCAATCGCCGCGCCGCGGTTGCAGCGGGTCTCGATCAGCTCGCCGGAGATTTCGCTGTTCCTCGCCAGTACATTCTTCAGCGTTTTCAGGCGGGTCCAGGGCGCGGCTGCGGCAGCTGTGTTGCGCCACAGAAAGCCAATCCCCTGGCGCAGGCCGCTGACGGTCTTGAAGCTGCGCTTAAAGGCCAGGTCATCGGTCATGTACAGCTGGCAGATGCGGGCGGCGTTGGAACTGCAGCCCAGATCTTTCATCAGCAGAGTGAAATAGAGGTCCGAGCGCGCCTGCGGCGCCAATCCCAGTTCGGCCGCCACCTGCATGCCGATCCAGCAGCAGCGGACGCAATGGCCTTCGGGCTGGCCTTCGGTCAGATCCAGCGCATGGCTGAGCGCGCCCAGCAGCTCGCCAAGCCGCAAGGTATCCTGCGGCGCGGCATCCGCGGCCTGACCGGGACTGAATGGGGAAACGTAATGTGTCATGGGCCTTCGGCAGGGAAAATGCGGAAGGCCCATGACAACACGGACAGGATTAACCTGCCCTTACCCGGCGCAGGATAGGGGTGGGGACTCTGCGCCGGATTTTCCTAAAATGTCCGGGGCCGCCGGATGGCAGCCCCTTGCTCAGCAGTGCGGAGCCGCCTGCCGGCCGCCCCGGGGCACCCCGGCCCTAGTTCACACCCAGTTTGCCCGGGAACTCGATATTGATCTCCAGGCTCGACAGCTCGTCGCCGCGCTCCATGCGGATGTCGATCGCCTCGTCGCCGATCTGCATGTGGCGGCGGATCACTTCCAGGATCTCGCGCTGCAGCTGCGGCAGGCAATCGGGGCGGGCGCCGCCGCTGCCGCTGCGCTCATGCGCCAGCAGGATCTGCAGCCGTTCTTTGGCTGTGTTGGCAGAGGCCGCTTTGCGGGGGCGCAGGGAAAATCCGAACATTCTTTACACCGCCCGCCGGAACAGCCGCTGCAGCAAGCCGCGGCGGGGATCAGCAGCAATCCGCATCTCGATCTGCTCGCCGATCAGACGGCCCACTGCGTCCTCATAGGCGGCAGCGGCGGCAGACGGGTCATCCAGCACCACCGGCACGCCGAGGTTGGAGGCGCGCAGCACTGCCTTGCTCTCGGGGATGATCCCCAGCAGCGGCACCGCCAGAACCTCCAGCACGTCCTCCACTGTCATCATTTCGCCGCTGTCGACGCGGGCCTTGTCATGGCGGGTGATCAGCACCTGCGCCTTCACCGGCTCTGCGCCGGTCTTGCCGGCCCGGTCGGTGATGCTGTTAAGGAGCCCCAGCACCCGGTCGCTGTCGCGCACCGAGGAGACTTCGGGGTTGGTGACCACAATGGCTTCATCGGCAAAATGCATCGCCATCTGGGCGCCGCGTTCGATCCCTGCCGGGCTGTCGCAGATGATATAGTCGAACTCCTTGCGCAGCTCGTCCAGCACCTTCTCGACGCCCGCCTTGGTCAGCGCGTCCTTGTCACGGGTCTGCGAGGTCGGCAGCACCGCCAGGTTTTCCAGCCGCCGGTCGCGGATCAGGGCCTGCTTCAGCTTGGCGTCGCCCTGAATGACGTTGATAAAGTCAAAGACCACCCGGCGCTCGCAGCCCATGATCATGTCCAGGTTGCGCAATCCGACGTCGAAATCGATCACCACTGTCTTGTGCCCGCGCCGCGCCAGCTCAGCGCCCACCGCCGCCGAAGTTGTGGTCTTGCCCACGCCGCCCTTACCTGAGGTGACGACGATCACCCGGCCCATCGGTTCTTCCAAAGTCAGGTCCTTGCTCATTACAGTGCCTCCACACACAGCCGGCCGTCGCGCAGGAATACCTGTGCTGCGCGGTTCAAAAGCTCCGGCTCCAAATTCTCGTTCGTCCGGTAAAGGCCCGCCACTGCCAGCAGCTCCGCATCCAGCCGCTGGCAGAAGATGCGCGCGCTCTCGTCGCCCTCGGCGCCGGCCATCGCGCGGCCCCGCAGCAGGCCGTAGACATGGATATTGCCGCGCGCGATCAGCTCCGCGCCGGAGCTGACGGGCCCGACCACCACCAGGTCGCCGCCCTCAGCCACCACCGTCTGGCCGGAGCGCACCGGGCGGGTGATCACAACGTTCTGGGGCGGGCGCAATTTCTTGGGGATTTCCCGGCGGGTGCCGGGGCCGGTGTTCAGCGGCGCGTCCTTGCCGCTCGCCAGCGTGATCAGCCCCGCGTCCTCTGCCGCAGCGGCCTGTGCAGGGGTAGCGTTCTGCACCCCGAAGACCGCCAGATCGCGGCTGCGCAGGCTGTCGGCCAACGCCCGGATCTCGGCAGGGCGGCTCAGCCCCGGAGCCTGCGCCAGATCCAGGATCAGCGGCGCGCCGTCAAAGAAATGCGGGCTCCAGCGCAGCTGCGCATCCAGCGCGGCATAGAACGCCTGGTCCAGCGGCCCGTCTTCGGGGCGCAAGGCGACCGCGGTGAAATACCGCCCGCGGATCTGGAACGGTTTCACGCTGGCGGCAGGGGCGCTGCCACGCGGTTTGATGTCTTGATGCGGCACGCTCACGCGATGCTCCTGCTCGGAAATGGCGGCCTTGTTTTGCCGCGGCTTTTTCCCTTGGGTAGCCTCAGGCAGGCTGGCCGTTCAACCGCAGCCGGTCAGGGTCGGCGGACATGCGCCTGCCGCCGCGCCTGGTGGCGGATTTCCGCAAATGATCTGCCTGGAGTTGCGCAGAAAACGGTTGCCGTCCTGGCGGTGGCGCGGCGCCTAGAGCGCCAGGGGCGCAGACCGGCCGGAGGTTTCCAGCTCCCATGCGGCAGACCAGGTTTCACCGTTGCGCTCCAGAACCAGATAGTTCCGCTCGGCGGCATAGCGCCCGGTCTGGCCGGGGATCCTGCGGATGCGGATGGGGTGGCCGGGCAGGGGCGCGTCACCCAGCCAAGACAACATCCCCAGCACCCTGGCCCAGGCCCGCGGCGGCGCCCGGTGGGAAATGCCCGAGGCCACCAGCTGGTGCAGCAGCTTGCCGCCGCCAAGCGCCATCTCGCCGCGCGTGGCCAGGTGGATCTCGCCGGAAAGGGCTGTCACCTGCTGGCCGTCCTGGGCCGCCATGTCCCGCACCAGCCGCAGCATCCGCCGCCACGAGGCCCGGTGTGCCCGGCTCTGCCACTGATCGCGCAGGTCGTCCTCGTATTTCTGCATCCGGGGGGTCAGCACCATCAGCAGCTCCAGCAGCGACAGCCGCGGCCCCAGCAGCGGAACGCTCGACAGGATCAGGCTGCGCCCGTCAAAACGCTGTTTTGCCGCTGCCTTCATCATCCGCCAGCCGCCCCGCGCCATCACCCGGCGCCTGCTGCGTTCCGAGCGCAGGTCGGGGGCCAGCAGCCGCAGGCCCGGCGCTTCGATGCGCCAGCCCAGGTGGCTGCCTTCGGGGTCGGTAAAACGGGCAGGCAGGTCCCCGTCGCAGCAGCCGTGCTGAAACAGCAGCGCTGCCTCCCGCGCAGCGGCAAACAGGGTCTGGCCGACAGGGGAATAGGTGCGCGAACGGCGCAAGGACCCCCAGCCGTCGCAGATGTCGTGGTCGTCCCATTGCATCAGCGACGGCACCCGGGCGGCGATCCAGGCAAATTCCGGCGCGGCATAAACCGCAAGATACCGTTTGAGGAACCCCTCCCGCAGGTGGCGGCGCAAACTGTTCAGCTCTTCGGGTGCAGGATCGCGGGGGAGGCGGTCCGGCCAGTCTTCGCTCAGGGGGTGGCCATGTGTCACCTCATCCGCATAGACCTGATCACCGCCATGCAGCAGCAGCGAGAAGGGTTGTTCCGCATGCTCCGCGCCCATCCGCGCCCACATCGCGTTACGCTCGGCGCCGTCGCGGTCCAGGTCGCCATGCTCCTCGCCATTGCAAGAGGCATAGGCGATCCGCAGGCCGCCGCCAAAACCGCCGGCCAGCGCATAGCGGGTGCCGTTCCACTGGTAGGCAGAGGGCCGGTCCGCAGGCAGGCTGAACCGCGCCCTGAGCACCGTGCAGGCGCTGTATTCCGCCAGCGGCTCGGGGTGCGCTGCGCCATCTGCCAGCAGCAGCGGCGGCAGGATGGCACCTTTGGGGGCAATGAAAAGGGCCGCCAGAAACATCCGGCCATCACGCAGATCATCAAGGATCAGGATGGGGCCGGTGATTGCTTCCATGGCGGGTCCGCTGGCGGGGTCTGGTGTCCGGGTGCTGCTGCTCATACCGTCCCAGCACCTAGGTGCGCCCTGCACAGCATTCAACCGCTGGGCTTGTTGTGCCGGGTCATGGCCCGGGGCTGCGGCAGAATTGCCAGTGGCCCTTCCGCGGCCGCCGTGGTCTGAGTGGCCGCGCGTGATTTCCCTGCCGCCTTCGGTCCGGTCGCGGCGGCTGAATTTTTTAAGGAGTTTCGATATGCAATGGAGCCTTCTTGCCGCTGCGGCGCTGGCCGCCCTATGGATGCTGGTGCATGCGTTTGCGGGCGGCCGCGAATGTGCCCGGCCGCTGGCGCTGGACCGGCAGCTGCCCGACGCAGCGCGCGAAACCATGCTTTTGTGCTGGCATATGGTCACCGGCTTTCTTGGCCTGATGGCCCTGTTCCTGTTCCTCGGCGCCCGCGGAGCAGCCGGGATGGCGCTGGCGGGGACGGCCATGGCGGCGGTGGCAGCCCTGGTGGGCCTGCTGCTGCCGTTGCTGCGCCGGGCAGGGTACCGCCTGCTGCCCCAGGGCTGGCTGTTCGTGCCGGTTGCCGGCTTGGGTGCCTGGGGTTTGTGGGGCGGCTGAGGGCTGCAAAAGCGCCCTCCCGCCTGTCCGGCCCGCATTGAAAATGCGGGCTGTCCGGTTGGGCCCGGCGCCGGAGCAGGGGCTCCGGCGCGCATCCTGCCCGCCGGGCAGGATGCCAGGCCCAAGGCTGCCAAGGGGGAGCGGCGCCAGCCGCTGCACCTGCAGGCGCGGGAGGTTCCTGCCCCAAAGGCGCGGGCGCCTTTCCGGTGCGCCTTTGCTGTTCGGCTGGGAGGTTCAGAATGTTTCCTTCATATTCTGCTCTGCCCGCTTTATATCCAAGCTGATCTCATTCAGCATCAGTTCATGGGTTTTTTCCCATTCCCGTACATATGTTTCAGCGATCTTGTGCGAGGCCCGGATGTTCCGGATGGCCAATTCCAGCTTTTTTGCATCGCCCTTCGATTTCTGCAGGGCGGCAAAATGGGTCGCCTGTGTCTCGAGATATTTGCGCATGGTCGCAAAAACCCGGTTGCCCTCGGGAATGCAAATGACCGATCCGGCAAAACTTGGGTCGTTTTTGCCGCCCAGCTTGCACAGGGATTGCCATTTTTCGGCGTTCTTCCAATCTTGCCAGGCCGCCTGCTGGGCTTTCTGCAGGCGCTTGACTTCCTTTTCGCTCATCGATGCGGTTTTTTGCAGCTGAAGGGCCTCAGCCTGGGCTTTCATGACAACGGACATCGCTTTTTGCACAGGGGCCTGCGTGGCTGCAGTGTTCTTGAGCAGTTCGGTCAGTTCTTTATGCTTCTTTTTCATCTCCGCCAGAGTGACTTTCGGGAGCAAAACCTTGTCCCCTGGCCAGATCACATTCGGATCCTTGCGTTTTCTGCGCAAGTCTTTGTTCATCGGGTGTCGATAGATTTTCCGCCAGTCAGATCCTTTGAAGCCATAGGCCTTTGATATGCCTGTCAGATGCTCGCCCTTCTTGACGACGTGCGTGGTGTATTCCATGCGGGCCCCGGTTTAATTGCGTTAAAAATACTTGGAATGAAGCGATTTTGCGCAAAGCTGCCGGAGGTTGTCAAACCCGCAGCGGATCAGCGCGACAACTCCCGCATGCCGCGTTCCAGCCCGTCCAGCGTCATCGGCACCATCCGGTTCTCGAAGATCTCCCGGATCATGCCGATCGAATGGGTGTAGTCCCAGTATTTCTCCGGCACCGGATTGATCCACAGGTTCGACGCCCAGGCCTCGCGCGCGCGCTGAAGCCAGACCTGGCCCGCTTCCTCGTTCCAATGCTCGTTTGCACCGCCGGGATAGGCGATCTCGTAAGGCGACATCGAGGCATCGCCGACGAAGATGCACTTGTAATCCGGCCCGTAGGTGCGCAGCACCTCATGGGTCGGGGTCTTCTCGTTCCAGCGCCGCCGGTTGTCGCGCCAGACGCCTTCATAAAGGCAATTGTGGAAGTAGTAGTATTCTAGGTGCTTGAACTCGGCCCGCGCAGCCGAGAACAGCTCCTCCACCACCTGGATATGCGGATCCATGGAGCCGCCAACGTCGAGAAACAGCAAGACTTTAACCGCATTGTGCCGCTCCGGCCGGGTCTTCACATCCAGATAGCCGTGTTCGGCGGTGGAGCGGATGGTGCCGTCCAGATCCAGTTCTTCCTGCGCGCCTTCACGCACCCAACGGCGCAGCCGCTTCAGGGCCACCTTGATGTTGCGGGTGCCCAGTTCGACGTCTCCGTCAAGGTTCTTGAACTCGCGCTTGTCCCAGACCTT
>JABXIA010000038.1 GCA_013373325.1 Paracoccaceae bacterium | reverse complement strand
TCTTCGTCGTCGTGTTCGTGGCCATGACCGCGCACAGCCACCGCTTCATCGTGAACACATCCACCGCTGGCATGGAGCTGACCGACGAGGTGCGCCAGGGCAAGCACGTGTGGGAGCGCCACTCCTGTATCAACTGCCACACGCTGCATGGCGAGGGAGCCTATTTCGCACCGGAGGTGGGCAACGTGATGACCCGCTGGGGCGTGCTGGACGATCCCGAAGCCGCCTATGAAATGCTCGATGGCTGGATGAAGGCGCAGCCTTCCGGCGTCGAGGGCCGCCGCCAGATGCCGTTCTTCGAGCTGACCGAGGAAGAAACCAAGGCCCTGTCCGAATTCCTGCGCTGGGCGGATCAGACCGACACCCAGAACTGGCCGCCGAACGACGCGGGCTGAGGGGAGAAAAGCAATGAAATATCAATCTCAAAAAGTGGCCTATGCCTATTTCATGGTGGCAATGGGCCTGTTCGCCATTCAAGTCCTGGGCGGCCTGCTGGCCGGCTGGATCTATGTCTGGCCCAACACCTTGAGCGAGCTTCTGCCGTTCAACATCGTGCGGATGCTGCACACCAACGCGCTGATTGTCTGGCTCTTGCTGGGCTTCTTCGGCGCCGCCTATTACCTCGTGCCGGAAGAATCCGAGCGTGAGCTGTTCTCGGTGAAACTCGCGTATATCCAGCTGGCGATTCTTGTCGTCGGGACACTCGGCGCAGTGGTCTCCTACCTCGCGGGCATCCACGGCGGGCGGGAGTTCCTGGAACAGCCCCTGTGGGTCAAGTTCGGCATCCTGGTCGCGGCGGTGATCTTCCTCGTGAATATCTCCCTGACCGTGCTGGCCGGCCGCAAGACCGCGATCACCAACATCCTCCTGATGGGCCTGTGGCTGCTGTCGCTCCTGTGGATCTTCGCCTTTATCAACCCGGACAACCTGTCGCTCGACAAAATGTACTGGTGGTTCGTTGTCCACCTGTGGGTGGAAGCGACCTGGGAACTGGTGATGGCCGCTATCCTTGGCTACCTGATGCTGAAGCTGACCGGTGTTGACCGCGAGGTGGTGGAGAAATGACTCTATGTCATCGTGGCGCTGGCCCTGTTCTCCGGCATCCTCGGCACCGGCCACCACTTCTTCTGGATCGGCACGCCTGGCTACTGGCAGTGGATCGGCTCGATCTTCTCGACCCTCGAAGTGATCCCGTTCTTCGCGATGATGAGCTTTGCCTTCATCATGGTCTGGAAGGGCCGCAAGAACCACCCGAACAAGGCCGCACTGCTGTGGTCGCTGGGGGCATCTACCGTGGCCTTCTTCGGTGCCGGCGTCTGGGGTTTCCTGCACACGCTGCACGGGGTGAACTACTACACCCACGGCACCCAGATCACAGCGGCCCACGGGCACCTGGCCTTCTATGGCGCCTATGTGGCGATGAACCTGGCGATGTTCACCTATGCGATGCCGCACCTCAGGAACCGCGATCCCTATAACCAGGTGCTGAACATGGCGTCCTTCTGGCTGATGACCGGCGGCATGGCCTTCATGACCTTCGTGCTGACTTTTGCCGGCACCATCCAGACCCACATGCAGCGTATTGTCGGCGACTACTTCATGGACGTGCAGGACCAGCTGGGACTGTTCTACCTGATGCGCCTCGGCTCTGGCGCGGTGGTGGTCCTGGGCGCGCTTCTGTTCATCTACGCAACCGTCGTGGTCCGCCGCGAAGTCATCAAACCCGGCCCCGTGGCCGTACCGGGAGAATAAGTCATGAACGCGATGAATATGCCGTCCGTGCCCTTCTACCGTCCTGCAGGCGATGAATGCACCGTCTTCGAGATGGCCCAAGCCAACGGTCTGCCCCTTCTTCTGAAGGGGCCCACCGGCTGCGGCAAGACGCGGTTCGTGGAACATATGGCGGCCCGGCTCGGGCTGCCCCTCCACACCGTTGCCTGCCATGACGACCTGTCCGCCGCCGACCTGATCGGGCGCTACCTGCTGAAGGGCGGGGAAACCGTCTGGGTCGATGGTCCGCTGACCCGCGCGGTGCGCGAGGGCGGCATCTGCTACCTCGACGAGGTGGTCGAAGCCCGCAAAGACGTGGCCGTGGTCTTGCACCCGCTGACCGACGACCGCCGCCGCCTGGTTATCGACCGCACCGGCGAGGAGCTGGCTGCGCCCAAGCCCTTCATGCTGGTCGCGAGCTACAACCCCGGCTACCAGAACATCCTGAAGAAGCTGAAGCCGTCGACCCGGCAGCGCTTCCTGTCGATCGGCTTCGACTTCCCGGAAGCCACTGCCGAAACCGCGGTGGTTGCGTCTGAGAGCGGGCTGGACGAGGACCGCTCCGCCGCGCTGGTGCGCTTGGCGGGCCATATCCGCAAGCTCTCCGGTATGGATCTGGAGGAAGGTGTGTCCACCCGCCTCTTGATCTACGCCGCGACGCTGATCGCCAAGGGCATGGGCGTGGAGCGCGCGGTGGAGGCCGCCATCATTGAACCCCTCAGCGACGAGAGTGACGAGCAGCAGGCGCTGCGCGACCTTGCCGCCAG